>CAKSHG010000010.1 GCA_934456315.1 uncultured Oscillospiraceae bacterium
ACCATCTTCACCACCGAATATTCCATGCGTACCGGCATGGAGGCAGTCTACACCCTGCTCAACGTTGACCGCGGCGTGCCGGAGGTATGGGGCAGCGTATACGACGTCCGCTCCCTGCTTGACGCTACAGTAAAGCTCCGCGACGGCAAGAAGGCTACCGACATGAAGATGAACCTCGCCCAGGAGCTTGTCATCAAGAAACTCCTCGGTAAGATAAAGGACACCGACATTGAGAAACTTCTCAAGGAATACAACGTGATCTGACGCTCCACAAAACTGTCTATCCCAGGCTGCCGAGAAAGGTGCAGATGCTAGGAACCCGCATGACGGCTAGGCTTTTGGCCTGCCGTCATGCGGCGTTTTTCGCGAAGCGAATAATGCGGTGACAGACGCAGATGTGCCTTTATCGACAGCCTGAAATGGGCGTACAGAAATGTACGCCCATTATAGTAATATCAGAGTCCTACTGCCCTGCGGAGAATAACCGCCGCGTCCTGCGCGTTTACTACCCCGTCAAGGTTGAGATCCGCCATTTCAGGATTGTTGAGTTCACACATTCCAACTGTATAGCGAAGCAGATGAGCCGCGTCCATGGCGTTCATAACGCCGTCGTTATCCGCGTCGCCGGGGATATCACTGAACCCGCAAGCCATCGCGATAAACTCTCCGCCAGCCGGAACAGATATTACAGAAATACGGTCCGTGCCAAGCTTTGCCGTACCTGCCAGCTGCTTTGTGCCGTTACTGTTCGTGTAAAGATTAACAAATTTCTCGTTTTCAACAGAGCCGCAGCTCACCTTGATATCAAACGGGAAGCTGATTCCGCTGATACCGATTTTGGCAGCAAGCCTTCCGCGAAGCCCGGCGATACTTCCGGAAGCGGAAGTCAGCCCGACTTCGCCGGCAGCGTTCGTTACCTTACTGCCGTTCACGATAATGCTTATCGAATCCCCGATAACGAATTCGCACGTCTTTTTCCTGTCTGCAAGAGCGCGTATAACATCAGCGGGAATTCTGCTGTCGTTTACTACGATCCTGATCGTACCATTGTCTGCACCGCCAAGAATGTCAGTGCAAATGGAGCCCCACGTTTTCGCTTCGCCGTTTACCATTGGCAGATCATCACCGGAGATATGAACGTAGCCGCTCGGTACCCTTGTTCCGCCGCTGCTGTCAGAACTCCTGGGTATGGACTGTTCCTCGACTGCGCTGCAAACTGCGCAGGTACGCTGTTTCAGCCCCTCCTTATCTTTTGTCGAAGCAACGACGACCTTCCACTCGCCGAATTTGTGACCCGCCGCCGGGATTTCCGTGACGTCTGTCCTCTCATCGCAGCGTGTGCAGTGATGTGACTTTACCCCGGGCGTTGTGCAGCCAGCAGCCTGGTCTGTCGTCCAGTTTTTGGAGAAATCATGCCCGAGCTTTTCTATAGTTTCGGTTTCCGTTTCGCCGCACTCTGTGCAGCTGCGCTCCCTGGAGCCGTTATTTGTGCAGTCGGCTGCCCTGGTTATATTCCATTCGCCGAAGCTGTGACCCGCCGCCGGAATTTCCGTGATGTCTGTCCTCTCATCGCAGCGTGTGCAGTGATGTGACTTTACCCCGGGTGTCGTGCAGCCGGCAGCCTGGTCTGTCGTCCAGTCCTTGGAGAAATCATGACCGAGCTTTTCTATAGTTTCGGTTTCCGTTTCGCCGCACTCTGTGCAGCTGCGATCCCTGGAGCCGTTATTCGTGCAGTCGGCTGCCCCGGTTATATTCCATTCGCCGAAGCTGTGCACGCCTGTCGGAGCCAGCGTGACGTCAGAAAGCGTGACCTCATTTTTTCCGGCGTCGTCAGTATACAGCCTGCCGCAGTCAGCACAGGAATAATACTCCTTATTGCCTGCTGCAACGCAGGTCGGAGCTGTTCCCTCATGCTTTGACAGATCATGACCCTTTGCCGGAATAATAAATGTACTTAAATCAACATCTATCGTGTCACCCGAATTTTCAAAGTACTTACCGCACCTTGTGCAGTAGAAATACTGCAGATGGCCGTCTGTCAAGCAAGTTGCCTCCACACGGGTGAAGAGCTCCATGTCATGACCGGGAGCGTTGCCATATTCCGTGCCGCACACAGTGCAGACCGCCTTTTCAGTACAGGTAGCCGTACCGCCCGTGTGCTTTTCATAGTTAAAATATACCGTGCAGGTATCGCTGCCCTTGCAGCCATACCAGTGCGCAGAATCGTTGTGGCGATATCCAGCTGAAATATCCGCCTCGCAGAGCCTGAACGCGTCTGCCGTCCGGTCATTGAGCCGCTCGTTGTTGAAATGATAACCGATCTCGTTCATATCCAGCTGGATAGTGTGATCGGTCGGTTCAAGCCACAAATAAAGGTTGCTGTCGCCGGAGTCTGCCGCGATGTTATTGTACGCTACCGCCCTGGTCCCGTCGACAATGACCTCTGCGCCGTCGGGATTCGCGATAGTCAAGGGATAAACTTCGCTTTGGGTTCTCGCGCTCTTTATAGGACTTGTCTGGGAAACACTGCCTGAATTGACTGCCTTCAATCCTACGGAGCTGTCGGTGATGTAAATATCCGCAGCGTCGCCCTGGTCATTCGCGCTGTTTCCTATCATATCGTATCCACAGCGATCCATCTGGACAAGCGAAACAACGCTTTCGTCAATGTGGATATTGCTGCCTTTTCCGCCATCTCCGCCGCCGATGACAGCCGCGCCGGAGTCGCAGCTTGCATAAACAACGGAGTTTGCTATGTTGATGTTTACGCCGTCCGCACCCTTACCGCCGCCTATCGCCGCGCCCCGGCAACTTGACGCGTATATGCTTCCGCCGGCAATAGTAATGTTATGAACAGACTTGGAATAATCGCCGCCTATAGCCGCTGAATCAGCAGACGTAATTGCATAAAGACTGCCGCAGGAGCCACTGCACACATGCCCGTTCTCTCCGCTGTGCTGGCAGGTTATTGTAAGTTCACCGCAGTCATCGCTGTCGGAGTTTTTGGACAGGGCAGCGTAGTCCTTGTTAGTTTCAATGATGTTAACCGCGCCGTCTGCAAGTATCAGCCTAACGTTGCTCTTGCTGTTGGAAGCGATACCAATGGCGCTGCAGGAATTGTCGTTCCTTTTAATATTGACACCCGCGAGTGTGATGTTCGCCGGAACTCCGTCCGCTACAAAAATAGCATTTTTGCAGACGGTGCGAGTGTTTGTATTCTTTATCGTGATACCCTTGTCAGAAAGAACCGTAAGGACAAGCGAATTCGGATCGTATGTGTAATCCACGCCATATATGAGCTTCTGACTGCCGTCCGTGGCATAAATATCGAATCCGAAGTCAGTCATCTCAGCAAAATCGTCAACGCCGTTATAAACGTAAACCGTGGCTTTATCTCCCACCTTTACCGTTATCAGACCGCTTTTCGGCACATAGACATAGCTTGATGCATCAATGGTGCCCGAACTAGTGATAGAAGTATAATATGTGGTTTCAGACGGGTACTGTACTCCATTCACGGTAACCTCATCGACATCCGGATTGTCAATGCAAAGCATTGCAAGTTCGTTCCCTTTTCCGTCGGTGGGAACGGAAGATGTTACATCATCGCCGCTGGAGCAGCCGCTTCCATTTACAGCGTGGACCGTACCGCCTGTTATCACGATATTGCAGTCCATGCTGCTATCATTTGAATGACCTATTCCTCTGGAGCTGCCGCCGCCAACTGCATAAACCGAACCGCCTGAAATAGTGATATTACCTGTTTGCTGATCATTGGACGAATTTCCTGCGCCGATACCGACCGCGCCAGTGCCGGCGGAGTAGCAACCTCCTGCGTCAGCGTATATAGTTCCGCCGCTTATGTTTATGCTGTTAAAATTGCTGCAGTATGCGGCGCCTATCGCGGCGCCGTAATGGTCACTAGTTGAATAAGCGCTGCCATAAGCCGAGATAACGCCGCCGCTTATGCTGATGGAATCTATACTCTGGTTTATAGCGCTGCCTATGCCAGCGGAACCGTTATCCCCATGAGCCTCTATTCTGCCGCCTGAAATATTAATATCGGATACATAGTTATAATTGCTGCCGCCTATTCCTGCGCCGTCCTTGCCACTCGCATTGATCAACCCGCCTCTTATATAAATGCCGCCGGTTTGTATACTGCCGCTGGTGCCGGAAGCGCCAATACCCGCACCGTGTCCCGATACGCATGACGCTTCAAGGAAACCACAGTTATTATTGCAAACGTGACCGGCTTCATCTGCGTGTTCGCAGGAAATGATAAGTTTACCGTTCTTCGACAGCTTTTCAACACTCGCAGCATTCATTCCGAAAAGTCTGTTTCTGGAGCCGTCCGCGAGAATGATGTTCACCTCCGCCGCGCTTGTGCCCATGGATATGGGTGCGCCGTCGTTCGGCTGGATAAGCACGCCGTTCAGTATCAGCGTAGCAGCAACGCCGTCCGCAATATATATCCTTGTTCTTACCACGTTTTGGCTGTCTTTGTTGCTTATAGTGAGCGGCTTCTCAGACAGAACGGTGAGCGTCCCGTTTTCAAATTTGAAATCCCCGTCTGCCGAGCTGCCTCCGCTTACATACAGCGAGCCGTCTACTTCCTCATACGAACTGCTGTACAGTGCTGTGCCGGGATCTCCCTGATATCCGATGATACCTTCAGTTTCACTGTCAAGCTCCGATATTTCGTGAGATACCGCTTCCGTTTCAGCAGACTCTGCGGAGCCGTCCACAGTATAAAGTCCAGCTTCTCCCGCTGGAGAATACGCCGCGTCTGCTATTGACGCGCTGTCCGCATACGCAGCCATTCCCGGATTCATAGTCAGCAGGATACTCGCCGCTGCTGCAAGGCTTTTTATCCTCGTTCCGTTCTTTCTTTTTTTATCCATATTACCTCCTTGACCAGATACATGTTGCATTATGCCGCAACCGCCAGATATGCCGATGGTGCGTATATTACAGATTTCCTATTATCTATAGTAGTATTATACATTTATTTCTATTCTTTGTCAACATAAATACTGAATTTTCAGACGATTCCGCTTATTAAAAAAGCGGAGATATCCCATCGTCATTCTCCGGCTATTTAATTATCAGGCACTTGAAATCTGCGGAATAATTTGGTATAATCAGTTTATCAAATATACGGAGGAAAGTCATGTCAACAGCTGGTACTATCACACAAGAGCTTGTGCGCTCCGCTGCGCCAAACGCAGCGGCGATCGCGAACGCGCAGAAAATATGTTCCCGCAGCGAGTTTCTGTACCTGCATAAGACTGAAGATGAAACGCTAATCTTCGGCGAGTGTCAGGGCAGCGGAAAATCCCCGTACTTCACCTCGGTGGATTTTTGTGGAAACGAGCCGGTTTTCCGCTGTTCCTGCCCGAGCAGGCAGTTTCCCTGTAAGCATGCGCTGGCATTGATGCTGGAGTGGCTTTCCGGGAAGCCGTTCGAAACGGCGGAGCTCCCCGCTGATATCGCCGAAAAGCGGCAGAAAGCCGCAAAGCGCGCGGAAAAAGCAGCTTCCCCCTCCCCCGCGAAGCAGAATAAATCAGCCGCCGCAAAGAAGCTCCAGAAGCAGCTCGAGGGGCTTGACCTCGCGGAGAGCTTCGTAAAGGACATGCTCACCCGCGGCGTGTATTCCACGAACAGCGCAGCGACCGAACAGTACCGTGACCTTTCCAGACAGCTCGGGGACCACTGGCTCCCCGGGCTTCAGGGAATAATGGACCGCATAGTGGCTTCGGTGCAGTACCTTAACGGCTCCCCGAGCGACAAATCCATGCGGTACATCACATCTCTGCTGATAAGGCTTGCCGCCATCATTAAAAAATCCCGCCAGTACATAACCTCAAAGCTGGAAACCGGAGATGTCCTGCCGGAGGATAACATACTTTACGAGGAGCTGGGCGGCGTCTGGAAGCTCTCACAGCTTCGCGAAGCGGGGCTGTACAAGGAGAATGCCGAGCTTATCCAGCTCGCATTCTGCGAGAGCAAAAACTACAACCTCACCGTGGAAACGGATATCGGGTTCTGGCTCGACCTTGATTCCGGCGCGATATACTCCACCCGCAACATACGCCCGCTGAAAGCTTCCAAGTACATCAAAACGGAGGACTCCGCGAACGGAACGTACCATATCCCCGTGATGTACCGCTACCCCGGCGGCTTAAATCCCCGGGTGCGCTGGGAGTCAGCGGAGGTATCCGCGCCGGACTACAGCCGCGTTCTTGAAAAGGCGGGGACGAGCATCTCCGAAGCCGTAAAGCTCGCCAAAAACGACCTGAAAAACACCCTCTCCGAGCCGTATGCCGGAGTGCTGCTCCGATTTGACGTGATAGAGCTTGCGGACAGACGCCGCGCCGTGCTCAGGCTCGGAGAAGAAAGCATAACGCTCCAGGCATACTACCGTCAGTTTCCCGGGTGCTGCGATGTGCTGTCCGTTGTGGACAGCCGCAGGCTCCGTAACGGAGCGCTTTTCGGGCTGATGTACTACGCTCCCGAGGAACACCGAATGTTCCTCTGTCCGATGTCGATAGTCCATTCGGACGGCGTCATCAAGCTGTGCTGAGGGGAGGACAACATGAATACTGCACCATTTTACGAGCTTCACGACAGGCTATATGACTGCGCATACGCCGGGTGCGCGTCCATTTCCGAGGACTTCCGGCTGAAACGCGCCGTAGAGGGAATGATCCCTCTCGCCGAAGCAAACAAGACGTTTGCACGCCTGCGGGATATGTGCGCAAGGCTCTTCACCGAGCCGGAGCCAGCCCTGCTTCTGGCGGACTGCATTGCCCTGGCAGACGCCCTCGCCGTTGCCCAGGGAAGCTGCACGAACATCGAAAACTCCCGCCCCGGCACGCTGGAATACAGCGTTGACTACAATATGGAAGCCGGCTGGCGCTCCGTGCGCGGGCTGTGGTCTGCGATACTCACGCAGAGCCAGCACCTCGAAAACCTCGACCCGCACGAATATTCGCTGCTCGGCGACCCGCGGATACTGGAGCAATTCATATGCGCGGCGGGCGAAAGGAACAAGTACCTCAACACCTTTGCAGATAAGATGTGCGCCGCCTATGGAAGCTCCATCGTACCGCTTCTGAAACGCTCTCTCGACCTGTCAGACGAAAAGGCGTCCGGAATGCAGGTGGATTACGTTTCCAGCATCGCCGGGAGCGCTGAAAACGCCTGGTATCTTTCCCTCGCAGAAAATACAGAAGCGCCGCAGAACGTCCGCATAAAAGCGATACAAGCTCTCGGACGCGACAGCGGGAACGCAGCGCGGCTGCTTGATCTCTGCCGCACCGAAAAGGGAAAGGTAAAAAACGCCGCGCTCCTCGAAACATCGCGCCTCGACCCTCCGGGATTCGAAGCGATACTGGCAAAGCTGACCGCGAAATACAAGGACAGCAGCCTTCCGATAGTGTGCGCTTCTCCCTCCGGAACAGCGAAAGACTTTGTGCGCCGCCGGCTGGACGAAGCGGAACTATCCAGACAGCCCGAGCTGAAATTCATCATGAGCACGATAGATATGATGGCCAACAAGCGCGATATCGACGACTGCCTGCTGCGCGGCCTGGAATTAGCCAGGAAGTTTTACCGCGGTCAGACCAACGGCGATCTGCTGATACGCGAGCTGAATGTCGTGCTTATCGAGGATCTGTTCGTTGAGCCTGCCGGAAGCTACAGGGAAATGACCATAAGGCTGCACGAAAAAGAGCCGGAAGCGTTCTTCCCGGCATGGTGCATAACGCTCCTCCAGGACGACCCGGATACAGCCGCAAAGGAGCTGAAAAAGCGGACCGGCAGCAGCTTTATCTTCGCTGTTCTGGAGGAAGGGATAAGATATTCCGGACAGCATGGAAGATATATCCTCGACGCGCATATCCCCGTCGCATTCGGAAGCGCTCACGACAGGAAGTTCGTGATACCGCTGTTTGAGCGCATGCCCGGTCCCCTTGCGGAGCTTCTCTCTGAAACCTCAGCGCTGAAAGGCACTCCGCAGGACGTCATATATAAAACGGCTTCCCGCTGTGAATTCCTGAATAAAGCTGTTGACAGCGCGGCTCCCGATGATATTGAAATGATAAAGGCGGAGGCGGTGAAATTTGCCTATTCAGCAATGAAAAAAGCTCCGCTGACCGGACCGCTGGATATCATCATAAGATACGGTTCTCCCGACAGCGATGAGATTTTCAGACTGATGCGGACGCACGCGATGTTCCCCTACAACGCGCCCGGTTCAGCATACAAAATCGCAAAGACCACGCTGCTCACCGCCGAGCAGAAGCGCTCTATCCTGCTTGAAATGCAGAAAAAAGTCCTGACTGGCACGCTCTCACATTACTGCACAATAGCCGGAAACCTGCTTGACGAACTCTCAAATTAAGGAAAGGAAATACACCATGTCCGATATACTGCGCCTGCCCGCCGAGGAGCTTTACCGCTCCGAGCTTGAAGCCCTGATAAAAAATGAAACAGACCCTGTTCCTCCGGGGTGGAAAATGTCCCCGCGCTCCGTGCTGACCTATATCACGGGCGGAAAATCCGGGAAAACCGTCATTACTCCGAAATACATGGGCGACCGCCGCCTGATAGAGATATGTATAGCTACCCTGGTCACCGACCGCGCGCTGCTGCTGATAGGCGAGCCGGGGACCGCGAAATCATGGCTGTCCGAGCACCTCACCGCCGCGATAAACGGCGATTCCTCCAGGGTAATTCAGGGCACTGCCGGCACCACCGAGGAGCAGATACGCTACTCCTGGAATTACGCGCTGCTTCTCGCGAAGGGTCCCTCCCATGAAGCGCTCGTGAAAAGCCCTGTATATTCCGCCATGGAAGCTGGCGCCATCGCCCGTATCGAGGAGATATCCCGCTGCGCCAGCGAGGTGCAGGACGCGCTCATCTCGATACTTTCCGAAAAGCGTATCTCCGTGCCGGAGCTTTCAGAGGAAGTCCCCGCGAAAAAGGGATTTTCAGTGATAGCTACGGCAAACACCCGCGACAAGGGCGTAAACGAGATGTCCTCGGCGCTGAAACGCCGCTTCAATATCGTGGTGCTTCCCGCGCCCGCAGATATGGAAACTGAAATCAACATCGTGAACGCCCGGGTTGCGCAGCTCTCCGACAGCTTCGGGCTGACCGCGAAGCTTCCCGACCGCACCGCCGTAGAGCGCGTCGTGACTATCTTCCGCGAGCTGCGCAGCGGTCAGACGCTCGACGGTCAGGTCAAGCTGAAGCAGCCCTCCGGCGTGCTTTCGTCAGCGGAAGCTATCTCGCTGCTTATCAACAGCATGGCTCTCGCCGGGAGCTTCGGAAACGGAGAGATATCTGATTCCGACCTCGCTTCCGCGCTCCAGGGCGCAGTCGTCAAGGACGACGCAAAGGACAAGGCGGTATGGGCGGAATACCTCGAAAACGTGATGAAAAAGCGCCGCGAATGCTCGGGGCTTTACGCTGAATGCAGGGAGAGAAACGCCTGATGACGGAATATTTCGGCGTAAGACACCACTCCCCGGCATGCGCGTTTTATGCGGAGGAGTTCCTGCGGCGTGTGAAGCCTGACGTGCTTCTTATCGAGGGTCCGTCTGACCTAAGCGGGCTGATACCGCAGCTGTGCGCTCCGGAGGTGGAGCTGCCTGCCGCGATACTCGCCTACACCGAGGAAGCGCCCGTGCATACCGTGCTTTACCCCCTGGCGGAATTCTCGCCGGAATACGCCGCGATGAAGTGGGCAGGGAAAAACGGCGTGGAGGTGCGCTTCTGCGACCTGCCGTCCGACTGCGTTCTTGCGCAGCTGCAGCAGGAGCCGGACAAGGACAGCGCCCGGAGCGGCGCCTCCGGCGTGTACGAGCGCATGGAGGCTGTTTCCGGCATGGATAACGGCTCATTCTGGGAATACTGCTTCGAGCAGTGCGAAAGCTACGAAGACTTCCTGACCGCGGTCGGGAATTACGGAAGCGAGCTGCGCTGCTTTTCTGAAAATTCTGAAAACAACCTCCTGCGCGAAGCATTCATGCGCCGCGTGATATCCGATTGCGAGCATGCGCACCCTGACGGGAACATCGCAGTGCTGACAGGTGCGTTCCACACAGCCGGGCTGCGCAGCGTACCATTCGCCGAGAGCGACAGGGAGCTGACTGAAAGCCTGCCGTCCGTCCCGGCAAGGGCAACGCTGATGCCGTATTCCTACTTCCGGCTGTCCGAGCGCTCCGGATACGGCGCGGGGTGCAGGGCTCCGGGCTATAACGAACTGCTGTGGAACTGCCGCCGCTGCGGCAATGTCGCGGACAGCTCCACGGAGTACCTGGCGAAAATATCCCAGTACCAGCGGGAGCACGGCTTCTGCTGCTCCACTGCGGAAGTGATAGAAGCCAGGCGCCTTGCGGACGCTCTTGCCGCCATGCGCGGCGGCAGTATGCCGAATCTTGCGGACCTGCGGGACGCTGCGGTCACCTGCCTTGGGCACGGCAGCTTTGCCGAAATATCGTTGGCATGCGCAGATGTCGAGATAGGAACCAGAATAGGCTCCATGCCGGAGGGCACAGTCTGCACCTCCGTGCAGGAGGACTTCACGCGGCAGCTGAAGGAGCTGAAGCTCCAGAAATACCGCAAGGCTTCCGCCGAGGAGCTTCCCCTCGACCTGCGGGAAAATCTAAGGGTCAAGACGGAAAAGGCGGCGTTCATCGACCTTGAGCGTTCATTCTTCCTGCATCGGCTCAAATCGCTCGGCATAAGCTTCTGCGTGCAGAAGGCGCGTCCGCAGGAAAACGCCACATGGGCTGAACTGTGGGAGCTTCGCTGGACTCCGCAGGCTGAAATAGAAATAGTTGAAGCTTCCCTGAAGGGCGACACGGTGGAACAGGCGGCGGCAAACGATATTTCGCTGCGGCTGTCGGACGCGGATTCCGTGGCTAAGACGGCGGCGCTCCTGGACACTGCGTTCGAATGCGGTCTGCCGGAATGCGCCAGGACAGCTGCCGCCTCCGTGCAGAAGCAGGCGGTGGAGTGCTCCTCTGCGGCGGAAATAGGCAGGGCGCTCGGGACGCTCTCCGGGATCATGCGCTTTGGCAGCATACGCCGCCTTGATCTTGGCAGCCTGCCGGATCTCATGGAAAAGCTGTTTCTTAGATTTTGCCTGTGCCTGCCGTCGGAGATGGTCTGCGACAGACCGGCAGCGGAGCAGCTTATCACGGTGATTTCAGCCGTGAATGACGCCTGCATTGCGCACGATTTTCTCGACGGTTCGAGGTTCACATCGCTTCTGTCAGAAATTTCAGACAACAACTTTGCGTCGCCGCTCATCTCCGGCTTCTGCTGCGCGGTGCTGATGGAGCGCGGGCTGATCGCCGCCGGAATGCTTTCCGAGCTGATATCAAGGAGATTGTCCCCGGGATTTGCGGCGGAAGGCGCGCTGTGGTTCGAGGGTTTCTCAAAGAAGAACCGCCGCGCGCTGATAAGCAGGCTCTCGGTCTGGGAAAAGCTGTGTGATTTCACCGCAGGGCTTTCCGATGAGGAATTCAAGCCGGTGCTTGTGTGCCTGCGCAGGACGTTTTCGGAGTTCACACCCGCTGAAAGATCAGACATAGCTGAAAATATCGGAGAGGTGCTGGGCATTTCAAAGCAGTCTGCGGCAGAGTTCGTCACCGGCGGACTGACCGGGCAGGAACAGCAGGATATCAGCAGCCTTGACGATTTTGATTTCGGAGATATTTGAATGGAAAACAATGAAATTCTGAAGCGCTGGCGGCTTATTCTCGGCAGCTGCTGTGACGAAACCATGGACTCCCTGGGCGGCGTCGGCGGCATGTCCGCAGAGGACATGCTGATGGATTCCGCGCTGTCGCAGATATACGGCGGGGAGGGCGGCGCGTCCTCCTCCGGCATGGCGGGCAGCGGGAAGTCCTCGCCCAGGCTGACGAAATGGCTCGGGGACCTGCGCTCCCTTTTCAGCCAGGCAGAGATACGCATTATCCAGAACGACGCGATAGAGCGCTGCGGGCTGAAGCAGCTCCTTTTCGAGCCGGAAATGTTGGAGGAGCTTGCGCCGGATATCTCCACTGCGGCGCTTCTGCTCACGCTCAAGGATCAGATCCCGTCAAGGGCGAAGGACAACGCGCGGCGCTATATCGCAAGGATAGTTGAGGACATAAACCGCCGCATTTCAGACGACCTGCGGCGCAGCGTGACCTCCGCGCTAAACCGCCGGGAGCATTCCCCGATACCCAGCGCAGCAGCAATGGATTTCCGCACGACCATCAGGCGCAACCTGTGCAACTACGACCCTGAACGGAAACTGCTGCTCGCGGACAAATTCTGGTTCTATGAGCGGGCGGCAAAATCAGGCTCCCGCACAGTTATACTGGATATAGACCAGAGCGGCTCCATGGGAGAATCCGCGATATATTCCTCGGTCATGGGGTGTATCCTTGCGAGCATCAGCTCTCTTAAAACGCATGTCATAGCCTTTGATACCGCCGTCACCGACCTCACGGAGCACTGCTCCGACCCGGTAGAGCTGCTGTATGGGATACAGCTCGGCGGAGGAACAAACATTGAAAAATCCGTTGCATACTGCTCCGGACTTATAACCCAGCCGGAAAAGACCACGCTGTTCCTGGTGACCGATTTATACGAGGGCGGGAATCGCAGCGGACTTCTCCGTCGGCTGGAGGAGCTGCACGGCTCCGGCGTGAATGTCGTGGTTCTGCTTGCGATATCCGACAGCGGAAAGCCGATATACGACGAGGAGCTTGCCAGGGGAGTAGCGGCACTGGATATTCCGTGCTTCGCCTGCCCTCCGGAGAAGCTGCCGGAGCTGCTGGAAACTGCGCTGAAGCACCGCTCATTTGCGGGGTTTGTATGATCCGCCGAACCTCACGGCATGCGTGTCGGGATAACACGAAATCACTTCCGGTCATGGACGAAAAAGGAGCATAATATGGTAAAAGTCACGGAACTTAGCGAAAGAGAGATCGAAGAAATAGGCGAAGCGTTCGCGGATTTCGAGTATGCCGACGGCGAAAGGGGCATGTCATTCCTCTATGACAGCAGGGACAGCGTAAAGGAATACATATGCGGCTATGTCCGCGCAATGCTGGCAGGCGGCTGCCTTTTCAGCACAAGCGAGAACCACGAGGCATTCGTGGCTTATAAATTCTCCAGGGACAAGCTGCCGGCGTCCGCTGGGATCATTCTGCTGAAAGCGATATTCGCAACGCTGGGATTCAAGGGCGCCATGCGAATGCTTTCAGTCATGAAAAAAGGCGGTGAATCATTCGAAACGACCCTGAAAAAACAGAAAAAGCCCTACATCTTCGTGGGAATGCTGGTCGTGCGCAGGAAGTATCAGGGACAGGGCTACATGCGTAAAGCCCTTGACATCGCCTTTGAGGAAGGGAAGAAAAGGGGCTGTCCCGTTCTTCTTGAAACGGACGCCGTACTGAAACGTGACAAGTACGTCCACCTTGGAATGAACAATATCCGCACAAGAAAGCTTGACGACAGCGCCTATCTGTTCGACCTGGTGAAGGAAAGCTGAACTACAGCGCTTCCTGGTTTTCTCCCGCCGTATTTCCGGAACAGAACGATCCTCCGGGCTGCTGTTTTACAGGAAGGCTCCGGAAAATACACCGGGCGCAGTTGTGAAACTGCGCCCGGTATTCTTATTTGGCAGACTGCTCCGGCGCCCTGCGGCAATTTTCCAGCAGGTCCTTAAGCTGCGCTATCGGGACAAAGAATGGCATTTCGCTGTCGTTCTCCATCTCGATGACCATCAGCGCCTTGTTTCCCCAGTCGTTGACTGTTATCCTGCGTATCGTGGAGCCTTTGTCGGCTTTCGTATTGATCGACTTCAGCAGGTCGTTCATGCGGACGAAGCCGTGTATCCTGCCGCTGCTGCTCGTCCTGAAGGACAGCTTCTTTGCAAAGGGTCTTTCAATATCGATTATCACCTTTATCTCCGTTATCCCGCCGGGCAGGTCGGCTTCCGTGCGGTGCACCGTGCGGAACATCTTTGCCGGAATGTAGTCCTCCAGCTTTACCGTCGGGGCGTCTGCGTAGTGCTGTGAATTCGCCATGCTTCATCGATCCTTCCTGTCAAAGAGTTGCGTCGACCTCGGAAAGCACCTCGTCCAGCTTCACCATCTCCTCGCGGAGCTGCTCCGGAGTGATGATGAGCGGCGGGCATACAAGTATCATGTTCTCGTGGGAGTAGGTCATGAACTTCTTGGCTTTCAGTTTGCCGATGATACCGCCCATAACGCCCAGCTTGTCGCCGCCGTAGGGTACCAGAGGTTCGCGGGTCGCCTTGTCCTTTACAAGCTCCACTGCGGAGAACAGTCCGATGTAACGTACATCGCCGACGCATCTGTGCTTTGCCTTGAGTTCCTCAAGTATCTCGCCCAGGACCTTTCCGCTCTTGTTTACGTTGTCGAGGATATTGTTGTCCTTGTAGTAATTCAGGCAGGCAACTCCGGCTGCGCAGGCGAGCGGGTGTCCGCTGTAGGTAAGTCCGCACTGGAGAACGTTATCGTCAAAGTAATCCGCGATCTTCCTGCTGACTGCAACGCCGCCGAGCTGAACATATCCGCAGGTAACGCCCTTCGCGAAGCTTACGATATCAGGCTTTACGCCGAAATTCTCGAACGCGAACATCTTTCCGGTGCGCCCGAAGCCCGCCATTACCTCGTCGCAGATCATCATGATCCCGAACTCGTCACATATCTTACGAACGCCTGCAAGATAGCCCTCCGGCGGAATGATTATACCATTGGAACCGGTGATGGTTTCCATGACGATAGCCGCTACCGTGTCGGGACCCTCGTAAATAACCTGCTCGCGGAGCTTGTTGACGTAGTACTCGCTGTACTCCTTCTCGCTTGCAAACGGGAGATTGTCGCGATACATGTACGGATCGAAGAACTTTACGAATCCGGGGATACCAGGCTCCAGCGGATATCTTCTCGGCTCGCCGGTAAGATTGCCCGCGCCGAATGTGGAACCATGGTAGCTTCTGTAGCGTGAGAACACCTTTTTCCTGCCGGTGTACATTCTCGCCATCTTGATGGCGTTCTCGTTTGCGTCAGCGCCGCCGTTGGTAAAGAACACCTTCGCAATGTTGTCCGGCATAAGGTCTACAACCATTTCAGCGAGCTTTGAACGGCTCTCGCAGGCGTAGCTCGGTCCGACGAAGCAGAATTTCTCTGCCTGCTCCTTGATCGCGTCGATGATGGGCTTGCAGCCGAAGCCTACGTTGAGGTTAACGAGCTGGCTGGACATGTCAGTGTATCTGTTGCCGTCGTAGTCCCAGAAGTAGATACCCTCGCCCTTTTCTACGGCGATGGGGTTCAGGTTCCCCTGCTTTGACCATGACTGTAAATTGTACTTGGTGTGGTTGGTCTTGATTTCAGTTGCATTCATAAGAATCGTCCTCCATTATCAGCTTTGAGTTTTCCATGTTGAGCAGTTCCCTTGCCCGGAAAGCCAGAAGCAGATTCATTTTATCCTCGTCGCTGAAGCTGCTATCAAGCAGCTCGCGGATCTGCTTCAGCTTGTAGTTCACCGTGTTGCGGTGAACGCCGAAGATATCCGCGACCTCCTTCACGCTGCAATCGTTCTCGAAGTAGCAGCGCAGCAGTTCGGCGCAGTCGGTGTTGTTCTTGGCATCGTAGTCCAGCAGCTTCCCGAGCGTTGTGTCGACGTAATCCGAAAGGATACGCGAATTCTCCACGCCGAAAAGCAGTTTGTAGACGCCGATGTCGTGATAGTGCATGACCGTAGCTTTCTTCATCACGGCGAGCCGCATTGCTGATACCGCCTCGCGGTAGCAGGAATGGATCCCGTCATACCCAAGCCCGTTGTCCGAAATGCCGATGTGTACCCCCGCCGGCTCGGAGAAGCTCTCGCTCACCGCAGCCGCAAGCTGCTCGGCAAGCCGCCCCGCCTCCTGCGGAGTGATATGCTGCCGCACGATGACGAGGAAGTTCTCCTGAATGAATATGCAGGAAGGATACTGCGGGCTGGCGCATATCTTCCGCACCAGGAACCGCATGCTGCGCCACTCGTCGCCGCTTCCGGGCTTGTCGGGGTGCGTTATCTGCGCCGCCATCAGCGTGTATCCCACCATGTCGTGGAACCCGCGCCGCTCCAGCACCGGCGCGTACTCGTCGCGGTTCCCCGGCGCGAAAAACAGGTTCCGGAACGCTCCCGCAAGGCTCGTTTCGCTTTCCTCGTTGGAAACTATCCTGTGGCAGAAATCGTAGGTCAGGTCGATGAGCCTGACCGACCACGGCACCACGAACAGCGGCAGCGCGCTGTTCTCGCAGTATTCCGCGACGTCCTTAGGGACAGCGTTTATGTACGGACCGATATTCACGACAATACCGGCGGCGTTCTTTTCCTTCAGGTGACGCGCGAACTCAAGCAGCCAGCCGTTTCCCTTGTGACCGATGCCAGTGGTGAAAACCAGCTCGTTCCCGTGCATGAAGTCCGGTACTTCGCTGTCCTCAACGATGTGGACCCAGCGGACGAAATTGTCCATTCCGGACCTGCCCGCGATGAGCTTCATGCCGTAGGTCTTTTCGGCGTTCGCGCATATCCTTGCAAGTGTTATCGCCATAAACGCCCTCCTTTCACCCGGGCACCTCTGAAAAGCCGGACAGAAATTGGATCTTCAGAGGCGACCTTTCATCTTCCGGGCTTCTTCACCCGTTTGCTGTGGGATATCGAGCCTGTCGGACAGACCAGCGTACATAGCAGGCAGCCTACGCAGTTCCCGCCGGTGAGGTGCGGCTTTCTGTCCGCGCCCATCGCGATCGCCTGGTGTCCGCCGTCCATGCAGGAGATGTAGCATCTTCCGCAGCCGACGCAGCTTTCCTTGTCGAACATCGGATAGACCACCGTGCTGCGGTCGAGGTCGTCCGCCGGGACTACGTTTGCAAGCGCCGAGCCGGTCAGCTCACGCAGCGACGACATTTCCCGGGACTTGAGATACGCTTTCGTTCCCGAGATAAGGTCGTCGATTATCCGGTAGCCGTACTGCATTACCGCAGTGGTCACCTGGATATTCTCGCAGCCAAGCGCGATGAATTCCAGCGCGTCATGCCAGCTCTCGATACCGCCGATACCGCTAAGCGGCATTCCGGAAAGCTCCGGACAGACCGCCATATCGTGAATGAATCGCAGCGCTATCGGCTTGACCGCCTTTCCGGAGTACCCCGAAACGGAACATTTCCCGTTAACGCTCGGGCAGGATACCATCGTATCCAGGTCGATACGCGTCAGGCTCTTTATCGTGTTTATCGCGGCTATGCCATCCGCGCCGCCCTCTTTAGCGGCTATCGCGGGGACCTCCATGTTGCCGATGTTCGGAGTCATCTTTGCAAGAACCGGGAGCTTCGTACCGCGCTTCGCAGCGGCAGTGTAGGCTCTCACCAGTTCCGGGCTCTGACCGACGTCGCTGCCCAGCCCCTCGCCCACCATCTGCGGGCAGGAGAAGTTGCACTCGATGATGTCACAGCCTGCCTCCTCGGAAAGCCTTGCAAGCTCCGTCCATTCCTCCTCGGTGCTGCCCATTATCGAGGACACTATCACCTTGGTCGGGAAATCCTGCTTCAATCTCCGAAGTATCTCGAGATTCTCTTTCAGCGGGTGGTCGGATATCTGCTCGAGGTTCTTGAATCCGACGAACGGCGTGGACTCCTTGCCGATGGCGTCAAACCGCGGGCTGACCTCGTCCGGTCTGATAAAGCCGATGGTCTTGTAGACCACGCCGCCCCAGCCGGCTTTCAGCGCATTCGCGCACATCTCATAGCCGCTCGCGACCACTGATGACGAAAGGAAGAACGGATTCTCGCACTTCACTCCGCAGAACTCCATCGAGAGGTCTGCGGTGAGTTCCGCAGCCCCTACAGGCTCGGGAGCCGCGCTCACCATCTCGCGTATCTTCACCGGAGATCCGTAGTGCAGACAGGCGCTCTCGCAGGAACCGGAGCATTCCGCGCACTTCGCGGCTGCAACGTACCTCGCGCCGACCGCCGCATTCTCGAACCTGACCGCCCTTGCGAAACGCGCCGGGTCAAGCCCCTCCGGACACGCCGCCGTGCAGGGAGCGTCCGCGCACAGCATGCAGCGTGCCGCCTCGTTATTCAGAATCTGTTGTGCGTATTTCATATCATTACCTCCTGCACGGTCAGATATTATTTTGCCTTGTGCTTGGCGCACTTGACGAACTTGCCCCAGCCGCGCTCGCCGACGAACTCGCCGTTATCGAATACCAGCTTACCTCTGGAATAGGTCTGCACGGGATAGCCGTGTACCTTTACGCCCTCCCAGATGGTGTGGTCGCAGTCGGAATGCATGTTCTCCTGATGTATTGTGAATTCCTTTGCCGGGTCGTATATCACGATATCCGCGTCCTTGCCGGGAGCTATCTCGCCCTTATCGGTGCAGCCGAATATCCTTGCGGGATTCGCGGAGCACAGCTCCACAGCCTTTTCAAAGCTGATGACGCCGTCGTTTGCCTTGCCGAGCATGTAGGGATACATGTTCTCGATTCCGGCGCAGCCGTTCGGTATCTTGCGGAAATCGTTCAGACCCCAGTCCTTTTCGCTCTGCTGGAACGGGCAGTGGTCGGTAGCGATGGTGTCGATGTCGCCGCGCTTTATCGCTTCCCAGATGGCGTCCTGGGACTCCTTGCCCTTCATAGGAGGAGAGCATACGAAGTTACGTCCGTCTGCGCGCTTATAAACGTCGCTGGTGAATTCCAGGTACTGCGGGCAGGTTTCCGCGTAGATCTCAAGCCCCTCGTCCTTTGCCTTTGTCACCGCCTCGACGCCCTGCTTGTTCGCAAGATGAACGATGTACAGCGGAGCCTTTGCCGCCCTCGCAAGATTTATCGCGCGTTCGTCAGCCTCGCCCTCCACGAACTCCGGGCGGCTCATGTAGTGGTACCATGCGTCGGTCTTGCCCTCGCTGATGTACTTTTCGGTGAGGGTGTTCACCAGTTCGTTGTTCTCGGCGTGTACCGCGATGAGCGCGCCGAACTCCTTTGACTTCGCAAGGAGCTGATAGAACACGCCGTCCTTAACGCCGAAGTCGTATACCATGAACACCTTGTAGGAAGTGATACCGATGTCGCAGGCGTCCTTTATGCTGTCCAGCAGCTCGCCGTGGATATCCTTTACGCCGATGTGGAACGAGTAGTCCACCGCCGCGTCAGGAGCCGCGAGAGCGTTCCTGCGGTTGAACGTGTCAGTCATAGTTTCGTTGAAATCCTGAAGCGCGAAATCAAACACGGTGGTAGTACCGCCGCAGGCTGCCGCCCGTGTTCCCGCGAAGTAGTCGTCGGAGGAAACCGTTCCGCCGAACGGCATCGCGAGGTGCGTATGAGCGTCGATAGCGCCCGGGAGCACCAGCTTTCCCGCTGCGTCCACCACCGCTGCGCCGGGGATATCCGGAATACAGCCGACTGCGGTGATCCTGCCGTCCTTTACGGCAACATCTGCCTTGTAAGAGCCGGTGGCGTTGACCACTGTGCCGTTTCTGATGATCATGTCCATATCGAAAGCCTCCTTGTTTTGTTCTATCCTGATGTGGCAAACTTGCATTTGTCGGAAAACCGGGCGGAGCTGCTCCCCGCCGGGCTTTCCGACAAACCCTCGCCGCAGCGGGGGTCTGCCGGGAATGAAACCTGTTTTGTTTTTCGGGAAAATAAATTTACAATAAGGCTGGCGACGGAGATGCGCCTATATCGCAAGCCTGTCAGCCGCCGTAGTTGGAATTCTTGTAAACCAGTACCAGACCGGATCTCTGATATACCTGCGCTACTTCCAGAAGCTCCATGCCGCCCGCGTTGGCGTTGATGAGGTTGGATACCCATGTTACGCCGAAATCAACGGTGCCGTTGTAAACCGCAGTGGTTTCGGAGATATCGCCGCCGCCGGAAATGATGTCGACATCAAGACCCACCTCGTCGTAGTAGCCCTTAGCCTCTGCAACGTAGTAGCCCATGAACTGCGCCTGCGGAAGCCACTTGAGCTGTACGGAAACGGAGGTCTTTTCGGGAGCGCCGTCAGCCGCCGGGTCATAGGTGAGGAAATCAGTGCTGCGGATATCGTCCAGCGTCAGGGAAGCCAGCTTATCCTTTGCGGCGCTGTCCTCAAGGATAATGTACTGCTTTGCGAGGTCGAGGGTCTGCTGCATTGCTGCTTCGTCCATGTTGCCGACATCGGCGGCGGAAACCGCGTTGCCGCTCATATCGGTAGTAACCAGCTTCGCTACCTCGGAAGCCATGTAAGCCTGGTGGTCAGCGGAAACGGAGGAACCCGCCTCGAATACGATCTCGGCAGCCTCGTCCGGGTGCTCGCAGGCGTAAGCCCAGCCCTTCATGGAAGCGGAAACGAATGCCTTAACGGTATTCGGATTCGCCTCTGCGAACGCCTTGGAGGTGAACAGATTATCCTCCAGCATCGCAACGCCCTCGTCGTTCATATCGATAATGCTGACGCTATCGCCGTAGCCGTAGCCGCCGTCGTAGTCGTTCTTTACCAGACCAAGCTCGTTGTAGGTCATTGCGGAAGCCAGCTTAACGCTGTCGCTGTCGAACTGGTCCATTGTGAAATCCTGTGTGATATAGTCGGTGGGAAGTCCGTACTTTGTCAGCAGAGCCTGGATCTCGTACTCGTTGCCAAGACCCCAGTTGCCGACAGTGCTTTCAGCCGCCGCGGACTTGATGATGTCCTCGTGGGTCATTGCTCCTGTGGAAGGATCGGAGCTTTCCTCTGCTGCGGAGCTTTCTCCTGCGGAGGAAACATCAGCTGCCGCAGAGCTTCCGTCAGAACTGGCGGAAGATGTGCTCCCGCTGCTGGCGCTCCCGCCGGAACATGCGGTGAACTGCATGCATGCGAGGATAGCCGCAGCTCCTGCTAATAAGAATCTCTTTCTTTCTGCTTTCATAGTGTGTACCTGCCTTTCTTTATACCTTTTGTTCTATACTCAACGGGAGCATTACGCCCTTCTCCGTTTAAGCACCATTCTTTCGACCAGCATAAGAACGATGTACATTCCTATGCCTATCGCGCAGGCTACTGCGATGTAAGCCCACGCCGTGGGATACTGCCCTTTCACGATGTTCTCGCGTATCTGCCGTCCGACGCCCACCGTGTCCTCCGCGAAGTACTCCGTGACCAGTGCGCCGATGACGCTCGCCGGAACGCTCACCCTAAGCGCCGTGAAAACGTACGGCAGCGAGTTCGGGAGCCTTAGCTTCGTGAAAACCACTATCTTCGGCGCCGCGTAGGAGGTCATGAGATCCTCGGAGAACGGCTTCAGCTCGGTCAGCCCGCGGAACGCGTTCACGCTCATCGCCGCCGTGCAGGATATCGTCACCACGATTATCTTCGCCAGCGTGCTCCTGACGGACACCTCGTTGCTGACGTCGCGGGTCCAGTTGTTGATAACCGGAGCAAGCGCGACTATCGGTATCGCGTTGAACGCGGAAACTATCGTAAGACCGCCCGCGCCCCACTTGCGGAATATCGACGCGACCACCGCGATGAGGTACCCGAGGATACTTCCCGCTGCAAGACCGCCCAGCGCGACTATAAGGGTCATCTGCACCTGACCTCCGATGCTGTCCTTGTTCTGCGAGATAATCTCGCCTATCCTGGTCGGAAGCGGAAGCGTTATCGTATCGGTCCCGAGCCAGGAATGCAGCACCTGCGTCTGCCACAGCATGAACAATATCACGCCGAACAGAAGCGGAAGTCCCACGCTGGACAGCATGCCCAGCCATTTTTTCGTTCTCATGATATCTCCCTCCTTAGTCGCCTGACCTGTTGCGCTTGTACGGGCAAAGCAGCCTTTCGATAAGTCCCATCAGCACGAAGCTAAGGATACCTATCAGCGCGCTTATCAGCACGATGTCCCAGAACACCAGACGCGTCATGCCGCCCTTCAGGGACTGGGAAAGCATACAGCCAAGCCCGTTTCCGCCCTGAAGCGTATCCACCAGTATCGAAGCGGTTATCGCCATCGGCGCTGAAATCTTCAGCCCGGTGAAGAAATACGGTATGCACGCCGGGATCAGCGTTTTGATGTAAAGCTGGAATTTATTCGCCGCGTAGCTGTACATCAGCTCGTGCTTTTCCTTCTCGACCGACCGGAATCCCGCCAGCACGTTCGTCGACACCGGATAGAATGTAAGTATCGCAGCTATCACGATTCGTGCGGAGTTGATGTCGCCGGTTATCGAGAGGATTATCGGAGCCATGCCGAGTATCGGTATCATCTGGATTATCATCAGGTACGGGAACGCTATCTTCTCGACGACCCTCGACAGATTCATCAGCAGAGCCAGTATGTAGCCCGCCGCGATACCGGCAAGGAAGCCGATACCCGCACGGGAAAGCGTTTCGCCGCACGCCGTGCCGATAAGCTCGATCATCGTCATTTTTCCGGTGACCTTCTTGTCGCTGAAAAACGAACCGATGATCTCGTAGAGGTGCGGGAGCACATTCACCGGAGTGCGCTTCGTCGCTGCAACGATACAGGCGAATATCTCCCAGATGACCACTATCCCGAGTATCCAGACCAGCGTCACCATGTGCTTTGAATGTATGAAGCGCTTCAGCGCCGGGAGCGGTCCGCCGCGCGCCTTTTTAGCTGTTGTCATGCCGTTCCCTCCTCATACTCCCTCGAAGCTGTTTCGTACCTTGGCTACCAGCTCGGTGAACTCCTGCGTGTCCGTCATGTCAAGCGTCCGGGGTCTTGGCAGGTCGATATCGACCACCGCGGAAAGACGTCCCGGGTGCGGCGAAAGCACGCATACGCGGTCGGAAAGGAAAACGCTCTCGGAAATGTTGTGCGTTACGAAAATTACGGTCTTGTTCGTCTTGCGCCAGATCTTCAGCAGGTCGATGTGGAGCTTTTCCCGGGTGAATTCGTCCAGAGCCGAGAACGGTTCGTCCATCAGCAGTATCTCGGGACGTATCGCCAGCGCCCTCGCAATGCCGACTCTCTGCTGCATGCCGCCGGAAAGCTGATTCGGATAGTGGTTCGCGAAGTTCGTCAGACCCACCATTTCAAGCATGCTGTCCGCGATGTCCTCGCGCTCGTCCTTGGGGACGTGCATTATCTCAAGCGGTAACATCACGTTCCTGCGGACCGTCCTCCAGTCGTAGAGCACCGGGCTCTGGAACACGATGCCGTACCGCTGCGCCAGCCTTGCTTCCCTGGGAGTTACTCCGCCGACGGTTATCGTGCCCGATGTCGGGTGGAGCAGGTCCGCGATGATTCTTAGGAGCGTCGTCTTGCCGCAGCCCGAGGGACCGAGCAGCGAGATGAACTCGCCTTTCTTGATGTCCAGCGTTACATTGGTCAGCGCCGTCACATCGTTTCCGCCCTGATCCTTGTACACCATGCCTATGCTGTCAAGCATGATCTCTGTTTTCTCGTTTGCCATATCGATCACTCCTTATAAAAAAACAGGGCATCAGCGTCATCACTGGCGCCTTTGCCCTGATCTTCAGATCTCTTATTTTGCAGGATTCGAATTCGATTTATTCATTTCTTCGTTTCCCTTGTTCATGATACAAGTATACAGCATAAACGCCTTTCTGTCAATGTGCCGGAGAACATTTGGAGCTTTTACACAATAGATTTTGCACCTTCGTGCTTTGATTATATGCATTTTCCACACACCAGAGCCGTTTTGTGCTACGGCATAACCATGTTATATGTGCTGCAGCACAGCCAGATATAAGAGCCAACACTAAAGCTCCGCCCGTCAGGAGCACCTGGACCGGGACACATCAGCCAGTATCAAAATGAATTTTAATGCAATAAGAATATTCATTTTGGCAATTGAGCCGAAAAATCCCGGGCAGCCTAAGCCGCCCGGGATCTGCCTATTATTTTAACGATCAGTCGTTGTCCGCCTTGAGAACGGCATTGAGCATTACTGTCGCGCCCTCGGTGCAGTGCTCCACGGAGCTGAATTCCTTCTCGCAGTGGGACAGACCGTCCTTGCTCTGAACGAACACCATGGTCGTGGGGATCATGTACGCGCAGAACTGTGCGTCGTGACCTGCGCCGGAGTGGATATACTGATGCTTGATACCCGTTTCCTCTGCGGCAGCCTTGACGTAGCTTACCAGCTTCTTATCATAGTAGACAGTGTCGCGGTTCCATGCCTTGACAACCTCGCATGTGCAGCCTGCCCATGTCTTATCCGCGCAGCTCTTGACGATGGCGAGCACCTTTTCGAGGACCTTCGGATCCTCGTGGCGTGCGTCGAACGAGAAATCAAAGAAATCCGGAACGCAGGTATGTACGCAGGGGTGACATACGACCTCGCCAGTGGTGTAAACCAGGTCGGAATAGCCGAGCTTGTCTATCTCCTCATGCAGATAGCACAGCGCCTGCGAAGCCGCCAGGAATGCGTCGCGGCGCTTCGGCATCGGGAATGTTCCGGCGTGGGTGGTCTGACCGTAGAACTTCAGGCGGTAGTTGAACATTCCAAGAACGCAGTCGACAACGCCGATATCATTTCCGGCGTCCTCCAGGATAGGACCCTGCTCGATATGCGTTTCGAACATATACATGTACTTCTCCGGAGAAATGCGGAACTTTCTGTCGCCCTTGAATCCGGACTTCTCCAGTGCCTCGCCGAACGTGGACTTGTTGTCCAGAATGCTCCTGGAAGCCATCATATCCTCAAACCTGAACTTGCTGCGGATATCCTCCGGCAGGTAATCGTAGCAGATTATTCCGGAGCACATCATTGCCGGGGGATAAAGCGAACCCTCCTCGTTGGTCCATATCATGGCGGTCAGCGGGTGCCTGTGCGGGATATTGTGCTCCGCGACAGTTTCGAGTACCTCCATCGCACTCATTACGCCGAGGATACCGTCGTAGTTGCCGCCGTTCTTTACGCTGTCGACATGGGAGCCCATAACGATACGCTTTGCGTCCGGGTCGGAGCCGGGGAGCGTTGCATACATGCACGCAACGTCGTCCACTTCGATGGTGGCTCCGATTGCCTCCATTCTGCGGCGGAACTCGTTCCTTGCCTGGATCGCTTCCGGCGAGAGGGAGTACCGGGTGATACCGCCGTGACCAGCGTCACCGAATTTGCTGAAAGTTTCGATTTTGTCCTTCATTCTGTCATAGCTGCATGTGTACATAAAAACTCTCCTTTGCTTCTGTATTTCTGTCTGATAAACCAAACGGCGCCTGAAACCCACATTGGTTTCAAGCGCCGTTGCTTTATGTCCTGATTATAGCGTGTTTTTTGTGCTGTGTCAACCTTTTTCGCAAAATTTGCGTCAAAACAGGCTGTTTTGTGCCTTCAGCACAGTACATCGTTGTGCTTCGGCACGGAGGTCAGTCCCATAGTGAAGCGTATATTTCCAGGATATCCTGTTTGGTAACTTCCCTGATGGTATTCGCAGGGCTTCCACTCGCTAATGCGTCGTCTGCCATTTTGTCCATTGCCGCGAAGAACTTTCCGCGTTCGATTCCGTACTCCGCAAGCGTGGGAATCCCAACTGTCCTGCACAGATTTTCAAGCGCATTCAGAAAATCCTGTGCAGAAGCCTTATCGTCCGGGGAGTCGGACGCGCCTGCCGCCCGCGCTGCCGCCGCGAACCGCTCCGGAGCGCCCTCCGCCGCGAATCCCAGGCACTTTATATCCAGCATAGCGTTGGAAATTCCGTGCGGAACATGGAACAGCGCTCCTATCGGGCGGCTCATTCCGTGCACAAGCGTAACGGACGCGTTGTTTATGCAGACTCCCGCTTCGTAAGCAGCGATGAGCATCTGCTCCCGCGCCGACTCGTTTTCCGGCTCATTATACGCCGTGGGGAGATTCGCAAAAATGCGCTTCATTGCCGACAGCGCGAACGTATCGGTTATCGGATTCGCCTTTCTGGACGTGTAGCTCTCGATGGCGTGGGTGAACGCGTCCATGCCTGTCGCAGCAGTAACGGACTTCGGCGAGGATACCGTGTAGGAATAGTCCAGCACGGCAAGGTCAGGAAGCAGCTTGTCGCCTTTCAGCAGCATTTTGATGTCCTTATCGGTGTCGGTGATTATTGTGAATTTCGTAGCCTCGGAGCCTGTCCCGGCTGTGGTCGGGATAAGCACCATCGGAGGGAATTCCCCGCTTATCTCCCTGCCCATGTAATCCGCGATGTTCCCCCCCAGCGCAGACATTGCGGCTACCGCCTTGGCGCTGTCCAGGGCGCTTCCGCCGCCGATGCCTATAACGTAATCGCAGGAATTCTCATGATACGCCCTGACTCCCGCGTTTATCATTTCAACGGTCGGCTCTCCGGTTATTCCGTCAAAAACTACGCCGTCCGGAGCGTATTTCAGAAGCTCCGCTGCCGCCGCTGACTTCGCGGTGTACTTTCCGGTAACGATAAGCGGCTTTCTGCCGTATTTCCCGATTTCTGCGCGGGATATTGCCCCCTTGCCGGCGATAGTCCTGCCCGGCAGCACGATCTGAAAATCCATGATGATTCCTCCTTGTTGTTCTGCACATTTAGTTTTTTTGCAACAGGCAATGCCTGTAACAATAAAATACCACAAATCACGAAGAATTTCAAGGTTTTTTTCTGCATTTTGCCGCAAACGGCTCTGTTATGCCGAATCCAGGCATTGTATCGCAGCACGGATCCTGATAAGCTGAAACACAACCCCGCCCACACGAGATATTCAGAA
>CAKSHG010000011.1 GCA_934456315.1 uncultured Oscillospiraceae bacterium
AAACCAATGAATAATGATATTTCTTTTGTAAAAACTCCCCCTATGGGCTGGAACAGCTGGGACTGCTACGGCGCAGCTGTCGATGAAGCGACCGTCCGTGCTAACGCCGACTTCATGGCAAAACACCTGAAGCAGTACGGCTGGCAGTACATCGTTGTCGATATCCAGTGGAGCAATCCGATCGCGAAGAACCATGAGTACCAGCCGTTCACCGAGCTGTGCATGGACGAATATTCCAGGCTCGTCCCTGCCGTTGAGCGCTTCCCGTCCGCAGAGGGCGGAAAGGGATTCGCGCCCCTTGCGGAATACGTTCATTCCCTAGGGCTGAAATTCGGCATACACATCATGCGCGGTATCCCGCGTCAGGCCGTCCACAGGAACACATCGATAAAGGGCACTTCCAGAACCGCCCGGGAGATTGCCAAGACCTCCAGCATCTGCCAGTGGAATACCGATATGTATGGCGTAGACCCCGAAAAGGAGGGCGCGCGCGAATACTACGACAGTCTGTTCGAACTTTATAAAAGCTGGGGCGTTGATTTCATCAAAGTGGACGACATCTGCCGCGAGCTGCCACACGAGGAATCCGAGCTTGTCATGCTTAGCGAGTCGCTGCACTCCTGCGGGCGTGACATGGTGCTTAGCCTCTCGCCGGGCGCTGCGCTCCCCGAGAAGGCCGAGCTTTACAAGCAGGTCAGCAACATGTGGCGAATCACCGACGATTTCTGGGACAACTGGCCGCAGCTGCTCGACATGTTCAGCCGCGCGCAGACATGGTGCATTCACGCAGGCGCGGGACATTTCCCCGACGCGGACATGCTGCCCATCGGCGCGATACTCCAGGATTACGGTCCGGACGGCTGGACGAAATTCACGGAGGACGAGCAGAAAACGATGATGTCGCTCTGGAGCATTATGCGCTCCCCGCTGATGATAGGCGGAGAAATGACTAAGTTCGACGAATTCACGATGAGCCTGCTGACGAATCCTGACCTCATCGACTGCCTTAACAACACGCATTCGGCTCACCCGCTGTTCCGCAGGGCGGTTGACGGGAACGAGCAGATCGCCTGGTTCACGACCCACACCGACGGAAAGACTTTCTACGCGGCGCTGTTCAACTGCGGCGAAACCGAATGCACGATAACCGCCGACCTTCCTGTGGAATGTGCACTTTCCGCTCACGAGATATGGACGGGTGCTGATTCCAGCGTAAGCGGCAGCATCTCTGCGAGCGTAAAGCCGCACGGCGCTGCAATGTTCAGGCTGACGCGCGCATGAAATTCGGCAGGGATTCCATACGCGAAATAATGACCGGGCTAAAGACCCGAGATGGCAGGCACGGTCTGTACGCAAAATATCGCGAGATAATAATGTACGTCGTGTTCGGCGTGCTGACCACCATCATCAGCTTTGCGAGCTACTACGCCGCACGGTGGGTATTTCCAGACGCGCAGTCCGTTCCGGGCTGGCTAAGATGGATATTCAATATCACCTCGGTTTTCGGGACCGACAGCGCGACAGCGCTCCCGGTCATTATTTCCTGGATATTGTCGGTAACGTTCGCTTTCGTCACCAACCGCACTGTGGTTTTCCGCAGCTCTGAAAAGCGCGCGGCAGGAGTGTTCCGCGAGGCGGTTTCGTTCTACGCGGCCAGGCTCGCCACGCTGTTCGTTGATCTTGTTATAATGTTCCTGCTGGTCGACCTGACCGGTATCCAGAACAGCTGGTACGAGCTTGGGTGCAAGCTGTTTTCGAATGTCGTTATACTTGTGCTGAACTATATTCTTAGCAAGCTTCTCGTTTTCAGGAAGAAAAAGAGCGATGAAAGGACAAAGGATTGAGTAACCTGACCTATGAGTATATCCGCAGAAACAAGGATATACAGACCTACATCAATTACGCCGACGCCGCGCTAAGCACCATCGGCTATACGGAGCATTCCAACGCGCATGTCGAGCGCGCTGCGGCTTCCGCGTTCATGATACTGACGGAACTGGGATACGAACAGCGCACCTGCGAGCTTGCCGAGATAGCCGCTTACATGCACGACATCGGCAACGTAGTGAACCGCGTCGACCACGCGCAGAGCGGCGCTATAATGGCTTTCCGACTGCTTGACAACCTCGGTATGCCCGCTAACGAGATATCCCTGATAATCTCCGCGATAGGCAACCACGACGAAGGCACCGCTGCGCCGGTAACTCCCATCGCGGCGGCGCTCATCATTGCGGATAAATCCGACGTGCGCCGTTCCAGAGTGCGTTCTGCGGACGGTCCGTTCGTCCCCAGCTCCGAGAATCTCGCAAAGGATATCCACGACCGCGTGAACTACGCGGTTGAAAAGTCCTCGCTGTACTTCTCGGAGGATAAAAAGGAGCTTTTCCTCGACCTGACCATCGACCAGTCTATCTCCTCGATCATGGAATATTTCGAGATATTCCTCGACAGAATGAAGCTTTGCAGGCGCGCTGCGGAATTTCTGGGCGTGGTGTTCCGGCTGCGAATAAATGACGCAGTGCTGCTTTAAATGTATTTTACTGATATATTGCCGGATTTTTGGCACAATTGTGCAGCTTTTTGATAAATTTTGTTGAATTTTTAAAAAAGCACTTGAAATTCCGGCAATTATATAGTAAAATATATGTATAGTTTATTTCGGCTTACAAACTGCGGTTATAAACTGGAAGTAATCTGTAAAGGGAGAGCAAATAATGAGATGTCAGTTATCATTTCATACCTGCTGCGGCGGAGTTACGGTTTCTTTTTACAGAATAAGTGCAACCATAAGACAATTGTAACTTTTTAGCTGTATTCCGCATACAGCTATTTTTATTTTGAAACAAAGGAAAGGAAGATATTATGTCAGAGAAAAAAGTCGGCATAGTTATGGGCAGCGACAGCGATTTCCCCGTTGTGCGCAAGGCCGCGGAGGCTCTCAAGGAGTTCGGTATCCCGTTCGAGATGAGAGTTCTTTCAGCTCACCGCTCCCCTAAGGAGGTCGCGGAGTTCGCGCAGAACGCCCGCCAGAACGGATTCGGAGTTATCATCGCGGCAGCTGGTATGGCCGCTCACCTTGCGGGAGCTATCGCAGGCAACACTACCCTGCCTGTCATCGCTATCCCGGTAAAGGCTAAGGCACTCGAGGGCGTTGACGCGCTGCTTAGCTCCGTCATGATGCCCCCTGGAGTTCCCGTTGCTACGGTAGGTATCGACGCCGCCGCCAACGCCGGCTATCTTGCAGCCGAGATCCTTTCAGTGAGCGACGATTCCATCGCGGAGAAGCTGCTCGCTTTCAAGAAGAAGCAAAACGAGAAGAACCTCGCAGCTGACGCAAAAATGCAGGAAACTGCAAAGGAGATCTAAGTCTATCCCCTGCCCCGGCAGGAAATATACAGAATATCAAAGGAGATATAACCATGAGCTACACAAAGGCAGAACAGCTTTACGAAGGAAAGGCAAAGAAGGTTTTCGCTATCAAGGAGAACCCTGACTACGTTATGGTATCCTACAAGGACGACGCTACCGCTTTCAACGGTCTGAAGAAGGGTCAGATCCACGGCAAGGGCGTTATCAACAACAAGATGACCAACTACATGTTCGGTCTTCTCGAGAAGGAGGGCATTCCTACCCACCTCGTTGAGGAGATAAACGACCGCGAAACCGTTGTTAAGAAGGTCGAGATCGTTCCGCTGGAAGTTATCGTAAGAAACGTAGCAGCCGGCAGCTTCTCCAAGAAGCTCGGCATCGAGGAGGGTACTCCCCTCAAGACCCCTACTCTGGAGTTCAGCTACAAGAACGACGACCTCGGCGATCCGTTCATCAACAGCTACTATGCGCTCGGTCTGGGTCTTGCTACCCAGGAGGAGATCGACACCATCTCTAAGTACGCATTCGCAGTCAACAAGTTCATGCTCGGCTTCTTCAAGAAGCTCAACATCGACCTCATCGACTTCAAGATCGAGTTCGGACGCTACCACGGTCAGATAATCCTCGCTGACGAGATCTCCCCGGATACCTGCCGCTTCTGGGATTCCACTACCCACGAAAAGCTCGACAAGGATCGTTTCCGCAGAGATATGGGCGGCGTAGAGGACGCTTACCAGGAGATCATGCACCGTATCTTCGGCGACAACAAGTAATCAATTCAGGGATCGGGATATTACGCTGACTATCCGGAGCAGGAAAAGTCCTGCCCCGGTTTAGTTAGTACAGACAGAAAAGGCGGTATAACTTTATATGGGCGGTTTTTTTGGAGCAGCTGCTGAACATAACTGTATCAGCGATGTATTTTTCGGCACCGACTACCATTCTCACCTCGGCACACGCAGGGGCGGTATGACTGCATATTCCCCCGAAAAGGGATTCCAGCGGAGCATTCACAGCATTGAAAATTCACCCTTCCGCACCAAGTTCGAGCACGACGTCGAGGCAATGGAGGGCAACCTCTGCATAGGCAGCATCAGCGATACTGATCCGCAGCCTATCCTCCTCAAGTCAAGGCTCGGCACATACGCAGTCTGCAACATCGGTATCATCAACAACGACGAGGAACTCTGCAACGAGCTGCTTAGCAGCTCCAGCGCAAGCTTTGAGGCAATGAGCAGCGGAAAGGTAAACTCCTCTACGCTTATCGGCGGACTTATCGCGCAGCGCGACAACATCGTCGACGGCATCAAATACGCGCAGGAAAAGATCAACGGCACTATGTCCCTGCTGATTCTTACCGAGGACGGCATTATCGCTGCCCGCGACAAGAACGGCAGACTGCCTATTTTAATAGGTAGGCGCGACGACGGTTACTGCGTATCCTTTGAAAGCTTCGCTTTCCAGAAGCTCGGCTACGAGATCTACCGTGAAATGCTCCCCGGCGAGATCGTGAAGATAACCTCCAAGCGCGCAGAAGTGCTTAGCGAGGGTCACATCGACGACCTCAAGATCTGCACGTTCCTGTGGACCTACTACGGCTATCCCAACTCCGTATACGAGGGCGTGACCGTAGAAACCATGCGTACCAGAAACGGCGAGATAATGGCGGAGCACGATATCAACAGCGGCACACTTCCTGATGTCGACTTTATCTGCGGCGTTCCGGATTCCGGCGTTCCCCATGCCATCGGCTATGCCAACAGAAGCGGCATTCCGTTCGCACGTCCATTTATAAAGTACACCCCCACCTGGCCGCGCAGCTTTATGCCGCAGAGCCAGTCCATGAGAAACAAGGTTGCAAAGATGAAGCTTATCCCCGTTCACGAGCTTATCGAGGGGAAAAAGCTCCTGTTCGTAGACGACAGTATCGTCAGAGGCACGCAGCTCCGCGAAACTGTTGAGTTCCTGTACGCAAACGGCGCGAAGGAGGTCCACATGCGTTCCGCATGTCCTCCCATCATGTACGGCTGCAAGTATCTCAACTTTTCGCGCAGCACCTCCGAGCTTGACCTTATCGCCCGCCGTATAATCCACGAATTCGAGGGCGAGGAGGGTGTAAGATACATCAACGAATACAGCGACACCAACACCGAGCGTGGCAAGCGCCTTAGATCAGAGATCTGCAAGCGCCTCAAGCTCACATCGCTCGAATTCCAGTCGCTGGAGGGCACTATAAAGGCTGTCGGACTTCCTGAATGCAGGCTTTGCAGCTACTGCTGGAACGGAAAGGAATGATCCCCAATGTCAGGTAATATCCACGAGGAATGCGGCGTTTTCGGTATTTACTCCAACACGCCGTCCGATGTGGCGCACTCCGCTTATTTCGGACTGTATGCGCTTCAGCACAGAGGTCAGGAAAGCTGCGGCATCGTTGTGAACGACCGCGGCGTGTTCAAGGCTCACAAGGGTCTTGGGCTTGTAAACGAAGTGTTCAACGAGCGCGTGCTTTCGGAATTCGGTCAGGGCAAGATAGCAGTCGGTCATGTGCGCTACTCCACGACGGGTAACGTAAACACCGCGAACTGCCAGCCGATGACCGTTCGCCATGTCAAGGGCGCCCTCGCCATCGCGCACAACGGAAATCTCATAAACGCACTGGAATTAAGACGGCAGTACGAGCTGAAAGGCGCTATCTTCCACAGCACCAGTGATACTGAGGTCATTTCCTACGCAGTTACCGAGGCAAGGCTTGAAACCGGCTCCATTCAGGAGGCGGTCGAGAAAGCAATGTATAAAATCAAAGGCGCATACTCCCTTGTAGTCATGTCGCCGAAAAAGCTGATCGCGGCGCGCGACCCGCAGGGATTCCGCCCGCTGTGTATCGGTAAGCTCCCGGAAGACGCAGGCTATGTGTTCGCCTCCGAAAGCTGCGCCCTCGACAGTATCGGCGCGGAGTTCATCAGAGATGTTGAGCCCGGCGAGATCGTTGTCGTGGACGAGAATGGAATCCAGTCCATCAGAACGCACTGCGGTCAGAAAAGCTCGATGTGCGTTTTCGAGTTCATTTATTTCGCGCGTCCCGATTCGGTCATCGAGGGAGCAAGCGTACATCGTGCCAGACTCCGTGCCGGGCATTACCTTGCGCTTGAGCACCCCGTCCAGGCTGACGTGGTCATAGGCTGCCCGGACAGCGGTCTTGACGCCGCCCTCGGATTCGCCCAGCAGAGCGGTATCCCCTACGGCGTCGGCTTCATCAAGAACCGCTACATAGGCAGAACGTTCATTCAGCCGACCCAGGGCATGCGCGAAAACTCCGTCAAAATAAAGCTCAACGCCATTTCTGAAACGGTAAAGGGAAAGCGCGTGGTCCTCATCGACGACAGTATCGTCCGCGGAACTACCTCGGCAAAGGTAGTGAAGCTGCTCCGTCATGCCGGGGCGACCGAGATCCACATGCGTATTTCTTCCCCGCCGTTCGTCAGCGAGTGCTTCTTCGGAACTGACATCGACAGTAAGGAAAACCTCATCGCGAACAAGCATTCCGTTGAGGAGATCGCGAAGATAATCGGCGTTGATTCCCTCGGATTCCTTAGTACGGACAGCGTTGTAAAGATCGCCGAGAATGCGGGCTGTGGATTCTGCACAGGCTGCTTTACCGGAAAATACCCCGTTGAAGTCCCCAAGGAGATCCCGAAAGACAAGTTTGAAATGAAGTTCGACGAGTAAATCTCGAACTAATATTATATGAAATTAAGGTGCTCCGTATCCTGCGGCGCTTCCTTAGAGAAAGGGCAGTAAAATGAAAAGTTTCAGCGAAAGCTATAAGGCAGCAGGCGTAGACGTTACCGCCGGATACGAGTCAGTAAGACTGATGAAGGAGCATGTTGCCCGCACAAACACCGCCGGCTGCATTTCCGGAATAGGCGGTTTCGGCGGTCTGTTCATGCCTGACCTGACCGGAATGAAAGAACCCGTTCTGGTAAGCGGCACTGACGGCGTAGGAACCAAGCTCAAGCTCGCTATGCTCATGAACAAGCACGACACTATCGGTATCGACGCAGTTGCAATGTGCGTTAACGACATCATCTGCTGCGGCGCAAAGCCCCTGTTCTTCCTGGACTACATCGCTATCGGAAAGGTAGTTCCAGAGAAGGTAGCGGCTATCGTCAAGGGCGTGGCTGACGGCTGCGTAATGGCAGGCTGCGCACTGGTAGGCGGTGAAACCGCAGAGCACCCCGGCATGATGGCAGAGGACGAGTACGACATCGCGGGCTACAGCACCGGTATCGTCGACAAGTCCAGGATCCTGGATCCCTCCACCGTTAAGCCCGGCGACGCTATCGTTGGTATCGCCTCCAGCGGCGTGCACTCCAACGGCTTCTCCCTGGTAAGAAAGGTGTTCAACGTAAACGAGCAGAACCTCAAGACATTCTACCCCGAGCTTGGCACTTCCCTCGGCGACGCTCTCCTTGCTCCTACCAGAATATACGTTAAGCCCGTGCTTGATGTTATTTCCAAGATCAACGTCAAGTCCATCAGCCACATCACCGGCGGCGGATTCTACGAGAATATCCCGCGTGCGCTCCCGGACGGCGTTGCAGCTAAGATCAGCAAGAACAGCTACGAAGTTCCCGCTATCTTCAATCTCCTCCAGAAAACCGGAAACATCTCCGAGCACGATATGTACAACACCTTCAACATGGGTATCGGTATGATGCTGGTAGTCGACAAGGCTGACGCAGCAAAGGCTGTCGAGATACTCAAGGCAAACGGCGAGAATGCTTTCGTCATCGGCGAAACCGTTGCAAGCAACGAGGGCGTTATAATCGAATAATGTTCGGATTATTCAGGAAAAAGACCGCTGCTCCCTTCACTGGGGAGCAGTGCGTGGTCGATATCTCAAGGGACGGTCTGGTCATAAACGGCACAAAGCTCGACGTGCTTGTACACCTCGACGCCGCTGAAAAGCTGCTCGGAACGCCGCGCGGCAAGAAATACCGCACTTCTGCGGAGGACCGCGAGTTACTCGAGGAAACCCACGGCGAGGGAATGGTGTCGAACCGTGTGAACTACACCTGGGACGACCTCGGGATCTACTGCTACACAATGAACGGCAAGGTCATCAGCAGTTTCGGATTCATGTTCCACAACGAGATGGAGCTGAAGCACTCCCCCAGGAAAATGTTCAGCGGAACGCTGACGATAAACGGCGAACCCTGGCAGAAAACCGTCCTGAACGGAACAGACTGCGAGTTTTTCCGGGAGCTGGTGCTTGGCGGTTACACTGTCATCGCCGAATACACCGACCCCTTTTCCGGAGAAACGCCGGACGAGGGCGGATACAATTGCGTTGAGATCTCCCTGACCGGAGAATAGCGGAGGTACATTATGAAAAATATCGTTGTGCTGGTTTCCGGCGGCGGAACTAATCTTCAGGCGCTCATCGACGCAGAGAAGCGCGGCGAGATAAAGGGCGGAAAGATCACCTGCGTTATCGCCAGCAAGGCTGACGCCTACGCGCTGACCCGCGCAGCCGACAACGGGATAAAGACCCGTGTGCTGGTACGCAGGGATTTCCCGGACGTAAAAAGCTACAGCAAGGCAATGCGTGACGCACTTGTTGAGGAAAATGCGGATCTGGTGGTATACGCCGGATTCATGACGATACTTGACGAGCAGGTGTGCGACGCATTCCCTAACAGAATGATAAATATCCACCCTGCACTGATCCCGAGCTTCTGCGGAAAGGGATTCTACGGGCTGCACGTTCACGAAGCCGCGCTTGCAAAGGGCGTAAAGGTTTCCGGCGCGACAGTGCATTTCGTAACGGCAGACTGCGACGCAGGTCCGATCATACTACAGAAAGCTGTTGAAGTAAAGAACGGCGATACCCCCGAGGTACTCCAGAAGCGTATCATGGAGGAAGCCGAATGGAAGATACTTCCCCAGGCAGTTTCACTGTTCTGTGAGGACAGGATAATTGTTCACAACGGCGTCACCGAAATTCGATGAGCAGGATCGTTATCACTGGAGAAAGGCTCACGCCTCCTGTCCGCGGCTGGCAGGATGTATACGTCGGGGAGGGTAGATATGAACGAGGATAAATTCTCTGGTAAAGCGGCGATTTATGCGAAATACCGCCCCTCCTACCCCACCGCAGTTATCGACAGGCTGTATGAACTGACACATGCAGGCAATGTCGCTGACATCGGCGCGGGAACCGGCAAGTTCACCGAAAAGCTGCTGCTAAAACCCTGGAACGTTACCGCTGTTGAGCCTAATACCGACATGTGCCGCGAGCTGCTGAAATGTGTAGGCGGCAGAGCCGAGATAGTGATGGCGTCGGCGGAAAGCACCGGGCTTCCGGAGCATTCGTTCGGACTTGTCACGACCGCGCAGGCGTTCCATTGGTTCGATGCGGAGAAATTCCGCGGGGAATGCAAACGGCTGCTCAAGCCCGACGGACGGCTGGCGATAGTTTTCAACAGCCGAATGAAGGGCGATATAACCCAAAAGCGCGATGAGATTTACATGAAATACTGCCCCGCTTTTTCAGAGCGCTCCGGACATGTCGGGAAACGCTCCGATGAGGAGGGCGACAAATATCTGCGTAATGAGTACTTCTCGTCGGTGGACGTTTTCAAGATGGAAACCCCCGTTGTTATGACGAGGGAACACTTCCTCGGCGACGCGCTCTCGAGGTCATACGCTCCGAAGGAGGGCGACGAAAACTACAAGGCGTTCGTTGCTGAACTGCTTTCCCTTTTCGACAGGACGCATAAATACGGCAAGGTCGCCGTAAGCTACACGACAACATGCTACACAGGAAAATTCTGAAAGGATACACGATATGAACTACATTGAGCTTGACAAGGAACTGAATTCCCTTGCCTACCACGGCAGAGGAATCATCATCGGCAAGTCCCCGGACGGCAAGAAAGCAGTCACCGCTTACTTCATCATGGGCAGAAGCGAGAACAGCCGCAACCGCGTTTTCGTTGAGGACGGCGAGGGTATCCGCACCCAGGCGTTCGACCCCTCCAAGATGGTAGACCCGCACCTCATCATTTACGCTCCGGTGCGCGTTCTCGGCAACAAGACCATCGTCACCAACGGCGACCAGACCGACACCATCTACGAGCTGATGGACAAGCAGATGACATTCGAGCAGTCCCTGCGCACCCGCGAATTCGAGGACGACAAGCCCAACTACACACCGCGTATCTCCGGTATTATCCACCTCGAGAACGGCGCTATGAACTACGCCATGTCTATCCTGAAATCCGCAGAGGGCGACGGCAGCTCCTGCCGCAGATACACCTACGCCTACAGCAATCCCCTGGCCGGCAGGGGCAGCTTTATCCACACCTACGCTGGCGACGAGGTGGAGCAGGACGGCGTTCGCAGACTTCCCAGCTTTGAGGGCGAGCCGAAGAATGTTATAATTCCCGATATGGACATCGACAAGCTGACAGACTTCCTGTGGACAAACCTCAATAAGGACAACAAGGTTTCCCTGTTCGTAAGATACATCGACCTCGAAACCGGCAGATATGAAAGCAGAATAGTTAATAAGAACGTATAAAAAGGAGATACTATGAAGGAATTCGAATTAAAATACGGCTGCAACCCCAACCAGAAGCCCGCAAGAATTTTCATGGAAAACGGCGCAGATCTTCCTATCGAGGTGCTGAACGGCCGTCCCGGCTACATCAACTTCCTGGACGCATTCAACGGCTGGCAGCTCGTCAAGGAGCTCAAGGCTGCGACTGGCTACCCCGCTGCCACCAGCTTCAAGCATGTTTCCCCGGCTGGCGCCGCTATCGGTCTGCCGCTCACTGAAACCCTCGCTAAAATTTACTGGGTAGACGACCTCGGCGAGCTTTCCCCGCTCGCATGCGCTTACGCAAGAGCAAGAGGCGCTGACAGAATGAGCAGCTACGGCGACTTCATCGCGCTGTCCGACGTCTGCGACGTTTCCACTGCAAGGATAATCCACCGCGAGGTTTCCGACGGCGTTATCGCTCCCGGCTACGAGCCGGAAGCACTTGAGATACTCAAGAGCAAGAAGAAGGGCAACTACAACATAATCAAGATCGACCCGGACTACGTTCCCGAGCAGATCGAGCGCAAGCAGGTCTACGGCATTACCTTCGAGCAGGGACGCAACGAGCTGGTCATCAACGACGAGCTGTTTGCGAACATTCCCACCGAGGCTAAGGACCTCCCGGAGAGCGCAAAGCACGACCTCGCGATCGCGCTTATCACGCTGAAATACACACAGTCCAACTCCGTTGCATACGCATGCGGAGGTCAGGCGATCGGTATCGGCGCTGGTCAGCAGTCCCGTATCCACTGCACCCGCCTTGCCGGAACAAAGGCTGACAACTGGTATCTCCGTCAGTCCCCGCAGGTAATGGGGCTCCAGTTCGTTGACGGTATTCGCCGCGCTGACCGCGACAACACTATCGACCTGTACATCGGCGACGACTATATGGACGTTCTTGCCGAGGGCGAATGGCAGAAGTTCTTCAAGGTAAAGCCCGCTGTGTTCACCCGTGAGGAAAAGCGCGCATGGCTCGATACCATGAAGGGCGTTTCCCTTGGCTCTGACGCATTCTTCCCGTTCGGCGACAACATCGAGAGAGCGCACAAGAGCGGCGTTCAGTACATTGCGCAGCCCGGCGGCTCTATCCGCGACGATAACGTTATCGAGGTGTGCAACAAGTACGGCATTACAATGGCATTCACAGGCATTCGTCTGTTCCATCACTGATAAACGGAGGTAATCATGTCCCACGAGTTAGTTCTGGTTCTCGATTTCGGCGGTCAGTACAACCAGCTTATCGCCCGCCGCGTCAGAGAACATAAAATTTACTGCGAGGTAAAGTCATACAAGACCCCTATCGAGGAAATACGCGCGATGAATCCCAAGGGTATCATCTTCACGGGCGGTCCGAACAGCGTTTACCTTGAGAATTCCCCGAGAATGTCCAAGGAGATATTCGAGCTGGGCGTTCCGGTTCTCGGTATCTGCTACGGCGTTCAGTTCATGGCGTACTCCCTCGGAGGCGAGATAGGTACCGCAGTTGACAGCTCCCTGTCCGAGTTCGGCAGGACTGAAACCGATGTAGACACATCTTCCGCGCTGTTCAAGGGTATCGACAAGACGACCATTACCTGGATGAGCCACAACGATTATATCAAGAAGCTCCCCGAGGGATTCGAGGTCTGCGGTCACACCGCAAAGTGCCCCTACGCTGCTATCCAGAACGTTGAAAAGAAGTTCTACGGCGTGCAGTTCCACCCGGAGGTCAACCACACCGAGCGCGGCTTTGACATGCTGGGCAACTTCCTGTACAACGTCTGCGAATGCCGCGGCGACTGGACAATGGAGAGCTACGCTGAAACCGCGATCAGAAATATCCGCGAGAAGGTCGGCGACGGCAAGGCGCTGCTGGCTCTTTCCGGCGGCGTTGACAGCTCCGTTGCGTGCAAGCTTCTTGCAAAGGCTATCGGAAGCCAGCTGACCTGCATTTTCGTTGACCACGGACTGATGAGAAAGAACGAGGGCGACGAAGTAGAGGCTGCGTTTGCGGACAGCGGTGTTAACTTCGTTCGCGTAAACGCTGGCGAGAGGTTCCTCGGCAAGCTTGCCGGAGTTACCGAGCCGGAAGCAAAGCGTAAGATAATCGGCGAGGAATTTATCCGCGTATTCGAGGAAGAAGCAAAGAAGATCGGTAAGGTCGACTACCTTGTTCAGGGTACTATTTATCCTGACGTCATCGAATCCGGTCTTGGCGACGCGGCAGTCATCAAGAGCCACCACAACGTTGGCGGACTGCCTGACTACGTTGATTTCAAGGAGATAATCGAGCCGCTCCGCCTGCTGTTCAAGGACGAGGTCCGCGCTCTGGGCACAACGCTTGGTCTGGACGAAAAGCTCGTTTGGCGTCAGCCGTTCCCGGGTCCTGGACTTGCTATAAGGATCATCGGCGACATCACCCCTGAAAAGGTAGCTATTCTCCAGGACGCAGACGCTATTTTCCGCGAGGAGATCGCCAATGCTGGTCTTGACAGGAGCATCAACCAGTACTTCGCAGTGCTGACCAACATGCGCTCCGTCGGCGTAATGGGCGACGGAAGGACCTACGATTATACTCTGGCGCTCCGCGGTGTGTCTACAAGTGACTTCATGACCGCTGATTTCTCCCGTATCCCCTACGATGTGCTGGAAAAGGTATCCGTCCGCATCGTTAACGAGGTCAAAAATATTAACCGTATCGTTTATGACATCACTTCCAAGCCGCCGGCTACCATAGAATGGGAATAAAATAGTAAAAAACGACCCCGGAAATCGCGTAGCAACGCCGATTCCCGGGGTTTGTTCTGTCATAGATCCGAGCAGACGCATTTTATGCTAAAGGTGAGGGCATAGCTTATGGAACAATATACTCCATCTCAACATCAGCTTTTCCTGAATGCCAGATTTCCTTTCTATACGGTACCTCAACAAAGCCGAACTTTTTATATAAGTGAATTGCAGGTTTCAATCCGGAAATGGTTATAAGACAAAGCTTCCTCGCGCCATGGGCGACGGCATAGTCAATGCAGGCTTTTAATACTGCCGACCCTGCGCCGGTACCAGTATACTGACCTTCCGCTGCCAACTTGCAAACCTCCCAGACGTCATCGCCCAAAGGTTCTATACTGCTGTCGTGGCAAGGCTGATCGGATATGCAGTCATTATCGTTCGGAACGTCATGTTTTGCGAAAAGACAAGCTGTATACAGGCGATACGCACGCCGGATTAACTATAAGGCTGATTATAGGACTGTTCGCGCCTAGCGCCGCGGCCGCCGCTGTACGCTCATCTCCGGAAAAGTTCCCGACTATCGCAACATCGGACGCATTGAAAATCTGCTCCAGTATCGCGGTTGCAGCCACCGGAAGAGCGAACCTCGGAATGCGGCTCCAGATGGAGCCATTCAGCACATCAAGCTGCTTACTCATATTATCTCCTCTTTCTTTTATGTTCTCTGATTTATTATATCACTGTTGCTGTTCAATAGCAAATACTTATGATAAACGGTTTATCATAGTTGACTGGAATGATAAAAGGTGATATGATGTATACAGCGTGAGCTACGCTCTCGTCTGGAAGCGAACCGCGGTTCTGTCAAAGGCCTCGCGCGCTTTCCTGGACCTGATCAGGGAGATAGACTGACTGTTTTCTGCAGTTGTTGTCTGCCTGTATCAAGCGCTCTGCGCACAGTAATTAAGCGGAGCGAATTCCTGCCTGTCTGCTTAGTCTTGCAGTCGACCTGCTATTATTTTCGAATTCCCGGAAATTTTATTGCTATAGCCAAAAAAATATGCTATAATTGAAGTATTGTGTACTTAGCCAGGAGATGAACGTAATGGGATCAGATAACAATGAAGAATCCCGACCGCTCATCGACGGAAAAATAAAAAGGGCGATTTAAGCGAAGCAGCTAAATCTACCCTGAAAAGGAGAAACTGAAATGAGCGCTGATAACTACAGTTCAAAGCCGACAGGTACGAACGGCGTGGAAAATAATACGGCAAACCCGCTTGAGGGGCTTCTGAATCAGGTGTTTCAAGCAGATTGTATTGAAAAAATGAAGGATATTCCCGATGGCTCCATTGACATGATCCTGTGCGATCTGCCCTACGGTATTACGCAGAACAAGTGGGACTGCGACATTCCGCTTGACCTGTTATGGGAACAGTACCTGCGTGTTATAAAGCCAAACGGCGTAATCGCGCTGACGTCAAACGGCATATTCACCGCAAAGCTGATACTTAGTCAGGAGAAGCTGTTCAAATACAAATGGGTCTGGGAAAAATCAAAGTCCACTAATTTCCTGAATGCGAAAAAGCAGCCGCTAAGAAAACATGAGGACGTATGCATATTCTACAAGCGCCAGCCAACCTATAATCCCCAGATGACCCAGGGCGAGGCCTACGACAAGGGAGTGCGCAAGAATCAGCTTACGGGAAGCTATGGCGACTTCAACCCCGTCCACGTCCAGAGCAGCGGGGAACGTTACCCAACCGACATCGTTTACGTCAAAACCGCCGAAACGGAGGGGGAGGTATTCCACCCCACGCAGAAGCCTGTCGAGCTGGGTCGGTACTTCATTCGCACCTACACGAACCCCGGCGAAGTGATACTTGACAACACATGCGGAAGCGGGTCCTTCCTAGTTGCTGCCATGCTGGAGGGCAGAAACTTTATCGGCATAGAAAAGAACGAGGACGTTGCATTATTCAAGAAACAGGAGATCGACTATATACAGATTTGCAGGGACCGCTTGTTTAAGGCGTGGAGCTCACTGAACGACGATGTCCGGAACAGCATTTACGTCAGTCCGCTCATTTTGTCATTTATCGGGGATCTGAATAATGCCGAAGAAAGCAGATAGCTTTACTTGTTAAGATTCATCAGATAATAGGTGAACTTCTTGACGCTTTCCGGGAAGAATGCGGTTTCTTTATAAATAAGTACGATCTCGGTTTCTATCGGGCAGTCGACTATCTGATGATACTCCGCCTTTTCGGAATGCAGCAGGTCCGCCGCAGACCCCGGGACCAGCGATATTCCGACGGCGCGCTCCGCAAGGTCGACCGCAGTCCTCGCGTCGTCGCAGATGCATATATAACGCGGCTCCAGCCCGCTCTCGTGGAAAGCTTCCCTGATTATCGGCTCCCAACGGCGGTATAATATAAGCGGATACTTCTCAAGTATGCTCATCGTCACCCTGTCCGGCAGTCGCCTTTTGGCGCCTACCGCTATCATCTTTTCCCGGGCAAGCGGCCTCACGCTGAACTCGTTATCCGGGAACGGCGTTCTGACAAGCGCGGCATGTATCTGGTCAGTGCGCAGCTTTTCTATAAGCGAATAAGTGTTGCTTTCAGTTATCTCCATGATGACATCGTCGTTTTTCTTCAGGAAGTCTGATATCCACTCCCCCGCCCTGGTGCAGATCACCGAGGACACAACGCCTATCCTTATAGTGTCCTTTTCGGTGCGGGCGCACGCTTCCACGTCCTGGCGAAGCGTCGTTTCCATTCGAAGCAGGGTCTGCGCCCTTTCGTACAGAAGTCTGCCAGTTTCGGTCAGGCGGATATGCTTCTGCCCGCGCTCGAAAAGGGAGCAGCCAAGCTCCTGCTCAAGCAGCTTCATCTGCGTGCTAAGCGGCGGCTGCGACATGAATAGCTTCTTTGCGGCGGCGCTTATCGTGCCCTCCTCCGCTACGGTCGTAAAATATTTCAGCTGTTTCAGGTCCATTTTTGTTACCATATCCTTTGGCTATATTTCTATACAAAAATAGTATAGTTATTTTCATATCTATACCTTTAAAATATTCTACATTTATGATATACTATTAATCGTGATTTGTCAAGACATATATGAAAGGAAGGGAAACATTTTGTTCAAACTGCTTGTACACATCAAGAAATACAAAAAGGAATGTATCCTCGGTCCGCTGTTCAAGCTGCTGGAAGCTCTGCTGGAGCTTTTCGTGCCGCTCGTCATCGCCTCGATAATCGACGACGGTATCGCCAACGGCGACAAGGGTTACGTTATCGGAATGGTCGCCCTGCTGATAGGGCTGGGCATCGTAGGACTTGCGTTCTCGATAACAGCGCAGTACTTTGCGGCAAAGGCGGCTGTCGGATTCTCCTCAAAGGTGAAGCACGAACTTTTCCGCCACATCGAGAGCCTTTCCTGGTCTGAAATCGACCACATAGGCACCTCCACACTCATCACCAGAATGACCAGCGATATGAACCAGATCCAGAACGGCGTCAACCTTACGCTCCGTCTGCTGCTGCGTTCTCCGTTCGTGGTTTTCGGCGCTATGATAATGGCGTTCACCATCAACGTCCAGGCTGCGCTTATCTTCGTTGCGGCAATTCCGGCGCTTTCGGTAGTCATCTTCGGAATCATGCTCTGGTGCATTCCGCTTTACAAGAAGGTTCAGGCAAGGCTCGACAAGGTGCTCGGCATCACCCGTGAGAACCTCACCGGCGTCCGCGTTGTCCGCGCGTTCTGCAAGGAGGACCAGGAGATCGAAACCTTCACCAGGAGCAACGCCGAGCTGACCGCCGGTCAGAAATTCGTCGGCAGGATCTCCGCGCTGATGAACCCGCTGACCTACGTCATAATCAACCTGGCGATAATCTGGCTGATCCAGACCGGCTCCGTGCAGGTCAACGACGGCACCCTTTCCCAGGGCGACGTTGTGGCGCTATACAACTACATGTCGCAGATCCTCGTTGAGCTGATCAAGCTTGCGAACCTTATAATCAGCCTTACAAAGTGCGTTGCCTGCGGTAACCGCGTCCAGGCTCTGTTCGACATCAGATCCTCGCAGGAGGTCACCGCGGACAAGGAAGTTGTCGGCAACGCAGACTACGCCGTTGAATTCCGCGGAGTTTCCCTCAAGTACAAGAACGCCGGAGAGGATTCCCTCACCGGAATGGACTTTGCGGTCAAGCGCGGCGAAACCGTCGGGATCATCGGCGGCACCGGCTCGGGTAAATCCTCGCTGGTCAACATGATACCGCGATTCTACGACGCGACCAGCGGCGAGGTGCTCATCGGCGGGCGCGATGTAAAGAGCTTTGAGATCCCCGAGCTGCGCGAGCGTATCGGTATCGTTCCGCAGAAGGCCGTACTTTTCAAGGGCACGATACGCGACAACATGCGCTGGGGCAAGGACGACGCCACCGACGAGGAGATCCTCGCCGCTGCGAAAACCGCCCAGGCTGCTGACGTTATCGAGAGCAAGGGAGGTCTTGATTTCGAGATAGAACAGGGCGGCAAGAATCTCTCCGGCGGTCAGCGGCAGCGTTTCACCATCGCACGCGCGCTTGTAAGAAAGCCGGAAATACTGATACTCGACGACAGCGCCTCCGCGCTCGACTATGCAACTGACGCGGCTCTGCGTAAGGCTATCCGCGAGATGGACAGCGCTCCGACGGTGTTCATCGTATCCCAGCGCACCTCCTCGATCCAGCACGCCGACAAGATCATCGTGCTCGACGACGGTAAGATTGCAGGGATCGGCAAGCACGACGAGCTGCTGAAAACCTGCCCGGTTTACAGTGAGATCTACAATTCCCAGTTCAAGAAGGAGGCGGTATAAATGGCTGAAAAGTCCAAAAAGAAGAATACCGCACAGAAAGGTACTCTCAAAAAGGTGCTGAAATACGTTCAGCGCCACGGATTCTTCATGGTGCTTTCGATACTCTTTGCGGCTGTCACGGTCGCGCTTACGCTTTACACGCCTATCCTCATCGGCGACGCTATAGACCTCATCGTCGGGAAGGGTCAGGTGGATTTTGAGGGTATTGCCGCAATCCTCATCAAGACTGGTATCATCATCGGCATTACGGCTCTGCTCCAGTGGCTGATGAACACCATCAACAACCGCATAACCTACCATGTTGTGCAGGATATCCGCAACGAAGCTTTCCGGAAGATAGAAATACTCCCGCTTAGCTACATCGACGCGCACCCCTACGGCGACATCGTGAACCGCGTTATCGCCGACGCGGACCAGTTCGCGGACGGTCTGCTGATGGGCTTTACACAGCTTTTCACTGGTATCGTCACGATACTCGGCACGCTGTTCTTCCTGTTTTCTATAAGCTGGCAGATCGCAGTCGTTGTCGTACTCGTTACCCCGCTTTCGCTGTTCATTGCGCGTTTCATCGCAAACCGCACCTACCGTATGTTCAGGCTCCAGTCGGAAACCCGTGGTCAGCAGACCGCGTTCATTGACGAGATGATCGGCAATCAGAAGGTCGTTCAGGCGTTCTCGCATGAGGGCGAGGCTCTTGAGGAATTCGACAAGATAAACGACCGCCTTGCGGACTGCTCGCTGAAAGCTACGTTCTTCTCATCGCTGACCAATCCCTGCACGCGTTTCGTAAACAGCGTGGTTTACGCGGGAGTTGCCCTCGCGGGCGCGCTCATCTGCATTGCGACCGCCGGAGCGGTGAATCCGTTCACGATAGGTCAGCTTTCCGCCTGCCTTTCCTACGCAAATCAGTACACCAAGCCGTTCAACGAAATTTCCGGCGTTGTTACTGAATTACAGAACGCCCTCGCCTGCGCTTCCAGACTGTTCGAGCTCATCGAGGAAGAACCGCAGATCCCCGAGCCTGCTGACGCGGTTGCGCTTACAGACGTCAAGGGCACTGTCGGGCTGAACGATGTTTCGTTCTCCTACGTTCCTGACAGGAAGCTCATCGAGGGTCTGAACCTCAATGTTAAGCCCGGTCAGCGTATCGCTATAGTAGGTCCCACCGGCTGCGGAAAGACCACGATAATCAACCTGCTGATGAGATTCTACGACGTCAACAGCGGCTCCATCACAGTCGAGGGAACTGATATCCGCAATGCTACGCGTAACAGCCTGCGCAGCAGCTACGGAATGGTTCTCCAGGAAACCTGGCTGCGCTCCGGAACGATACGCGACAACATCGTAATGGGCAAGCCTGACGCTACTGACGAGGAAGTCATCGAAGCCGCAAAGGCTTCCCACGCGCACAGCTTCATCAAGCGCCTCCCGCAGGGCTACGACACTGTTATCACCGAGGACGGCGGCAGCCTTTCCCAGGGTCAGAAGCAGCTGCTCTGCATTACCCGCGTAATGCTCTGCCTGCCGCCTATGCTGATTCTAGACGAGGCTACCTCCTCGATAGATACCCGTACCGAAATCAAGATACAGGATTCCTTTGCGAAGATGATGAAGGGACGTACAAGCTTCATCGTTGCGCACCGTCTGTCAACTATCCGCGAGGCTGACGTTATCCTTGTAATGAAAGACGGACACATCATCGAACAGGGAAATCACGAGGAGCTCCTCGCAAAGAACGGATTCTACGCGAATCTCTATAACAGCCAGTTTGCTGTATAACAAAATGCCCGCTTTTCGTCAAGAGAAGCGGGTATTTATTGTAGTATGAAAAGCCCGGCATTGCCGGGCTTTACTTGCATATTAAATCAGAGTAACTCGCCGCAGAGTTCCTTATACAGACCGATATAAAGCTTAGCGGACTGCGCCCAGCTGAAATCAGCCTTCATTGCTCTGGTCACGAGCCTGCCCCAGGACATACGGTTATCGTATGCGCCCTTAGCGCGCTGGATAGCGCCGAGCATATCGTGAGCATTGTAGCTCTGGAATGTGAAGCCGATACCGTTATCGCCGTAGTCGACGATACTGTCCTTAAGACCACCAGTCGCGCGTACTATCGGAACAGTACCGTAGCGCGCGGAGATCATCTGCGCAAGTCCGCAGGGCTCACTCTTAGACGGCATCAGGAACATATCCGCGCCGGCGTATATCCTCTTTGCGAGCGCGGGGTTGAATCCGCGGTAGAATCCTACCTTGTCAGGATAGCGCCAGTGCATGTTCTGGAAGAACTCCTCGTACTGGCTCTCACCGGAGCCGAGTATTACTACCTGCATGTCAGTTGCGATTATGTCATCGAACACAGCGCGCACCAGGTCGAAGCCCTTATGGTCTGCAAATCTGGATATCATCGCGAGGAGCGGTATCTTATATTCGGGCATTCCGAATTCACTGAATATTGCGCTCTTGCAGGCAGCCTTTCCCTTGTGGTCCTTGGCGCTGAAATTCGCAGCGATCTCCTTATCGGTTTCCGGATTGTACATGTCAGTATCAATACCGTTGAGGAATCCGCAGGTCTTGTACTGCTTGCTGGCAAGTATTCTGTCAAGCCCGTGAGAGAACCAGGGGTCCAGGATCTCCTTGGCATAGGTCGGGGATACGGTCGTAACCTTGTCAGCGACCTCGATAGCGCCCTTCATGAAGTTGATGTCGCCGTCGTACTCGATGATGTTTACCTTGTGGGGAGGTATTCCGACGATATCCTTTACCAGGTCAAGACCATACTGTCCCTGATATCCGATGTTGTGGATAGTGAATACATGCTTGATATTGTCGTAGCAGCCGCCCGCGTTTCTGTAGAACAGGTCGTAGTACACAGGGATAAGCGCGCACTGCCAGTCGTTGGAGTTAATGACCTGCGGCTTGAACTCGATATACTTTAGCATTTCAAGAACTGCGCGGCTGAAGAAAACGTATCTCTCGGCATCGTCATAGTAGCCGTAAAGACCGTTGTCGCGCTTGAAATAGAACTCGTTATCAATAAAGAAGTATGTAACTCCATCGACCTGCTGTGAGAAAAGTCCGCAATACTGACTTCTCCAGCCCACCGGAACGGTGAAGTTGGTGATGTAGTTCATCTTTTCCTTCTGCTCGGGCTTGAGTGTGTTAACGTAGTAGGGCATGACAACGCATGCTTCCTGACCGGCAGCGCACAGCGCCTTCGGCAGAGAGCCAGCCACATCGGCAAGACCACCGGAAGCGGCAAAGGGACGAGCTTCACTTGCAGCATAAAGAATTCTCATCGTAAATAATCCTCCGATTTTTTTGCAGAACAATATATAATCGGCAGCGTTCTTGCAGACCTGCCTGTATATACTTATCCACCTTATATATACTATAGCACAAAAGTTATAATAAATCAAGTATGTTTTCTAATTTTTTCAATAACGGCAGCAAAACGTCAACTGCAAAAGTCGGATATTGTCATCTTTTCCTGAAGGAGTAGTCGCACATGTTCCCTCCCCTGCCTATCTGCTGGGTATAGATGAACTCCGCGCGGGGAAGCTCGCTGTACATCATGTCGTCCACCTGGCAGAATACGGCGGTGAACTCCGGCATTCCGTACCGGCTGAAAATGTCGTGGTATATGCACCTGTGGGTTACCAGCGAGTAGGTGTCCCCGGGGCATTTCGGGAATTCCACGTCCCAGCCGTACCCGACGGTGTTCCCGAACTTCAGCGGCATGGTAATTTTCAGTATCCTCACGAAGCAGCCGAGGCTTGCAAGTTTCTGCATTTTCGGCACCATCGGTTTCAGGAAGTCGTACATCGCGTTTGCCACGGTTTCCTGCGCTTCCCTGCGGGGCTTTCCGTTTTCCTCAAGGACCTGCTCCATCGCAAGCGCCGTTATCAGGTTGCACAAATGCGAGTAGTTCTTGCTGTCGGCGTACTCGCTGTTTTCCCCGAGAAGCTGCGACATTCTGCTTATCAGGTGGAGCTTATCGTTCGGCTCCCATGTGGTGTAATAGTTGCGGAATCTGCTTTTCGCTATCATTTTTTCCGGGTCGTATTTTTTATTCAAGGTGATGCTCCTTTGAAAGTTAGCCTATACTACTTTGATATTTTACCACGGAAACGCTGTATTGTCAAGACATAAATTAATTGTAATCCCAGTCTAACTTCTGTTGACAAATCACGACTACAGTGTTATAATTGTTCTGTTAGACTAAACTAATCGGAGGTAGCACAACGAAAATACTGGTATGCGGTTCCGGCGTGATCGGAAGTCTGCTGATTCACATTCTGGCGCAAAACGGAAACGAAGTAACCGTCCTGGCTCGCGGAAAGCGCCGCGAGGAGCTTGAAAAATACGGACTCCGCACGAAATTCCACGGGAAAAAGGAGATCAACACCGATAAGCCCCGTGTTGTCGGCGAAATCCCCGCAGAACATTTCGACGTCGCGTTCTCGGTGATGCAGCACGAACAGCAGTGGAAACTGCTGAAAACGCTCGGCGAAGCGGACTGCTCCGCTGTAGTGCTGGTGGGAAATAACCTGTCCGCGCCCGAAATGAAGCAGCAGATAATCGAAGCCGGCGGCAGGACAGTTCTGTTCGGATTCCAGGGCACCGGCGGAAACCGCTATTCGGATTACACCGAAGTCCTCTCGCTCCACAAGCCGTCGATGGTTATCGGCGGGCTGGGCGAAGCGGTCCCTGCTGAAGTAACGCATATATTGAACGAAGCGTTTACCGGAGCCGATTACGAACTCAAATGGACGGACGACATGGACGCCTGGTACAAGTGCCATGCTGCGTTTATCGTCCCTATTGCACGTCTGTGCTACATAGTCGGCTGTGAGCTCCGGAAATGCACCGGAAAGCAGCGCAAAATGCTCCTGGACGCTACATCCAACGCGTTTGAAGCGCTCAAGAAGTCAGGCTGCCCGATAAGACCCGAGGGCGAGGACGCGTACTATAAATCCGGCGCAAAGCGCGGCATGATGAACGCAATGCTGAACATCATGTTCAAGACCAAGCTGGGAGAAATGGCGGCTTCCGACCATTGCAGGCACGCAGTTTCCGAGATGGAGGGACTGGCGGTAAAGATGGACGAGATAGTCCTGAACTCCGGCTTGGAATGCTCCGCCTACAAGGAACTCAAAGAAGCCGCTCCGTCCTGGGAGGAGCTTCACAGAATATACGACAAAAAAAGATTATTTCAAGGGGACTGTAAAATAACTCAACATCGAAGCCCGAGCAACCATCCTAAGGAAGCTCGGGCTTGCTGATGCTGCAAAAAAGAAGCATGAACCGAAAAAAGTGTATAACAAACAAGCCGGCAGGAAAATACCATGCACGAAATGATGTTGTATAATAAAACTTGACACCCCACGCTCAAAAGAATATACTAAAACCAGGAGGGTGAAGGACATGTCAGAAGCAAAGAAATACGACAGGAGCTACAAGGAGCAGTCAGTAAAGCTGGCGCTGG
>CAKSHG010000012.1 GCA_934456315.1 uncultured Oscillospiraceae bacterium
GTACGCTCGACATTGCCGTGATGGCATATCATCGTCGGTATCTTGAATCTTTCCAGCAGGACTTGCAGACCGAACGCACTCGCAATCGCGTCGGGGTCTGGGAAATTATGAGTCTGGATAAACACCCGATGGCCTTTCAACAGGGCTATCAGCTCACTCAACTTAGGTGACATTAGGCACTCCTTATCGCAGATTATTCCGGAGGAGCCTACGATCAACTCCACACCAGTTATCACTATTTTATCACAATCTTTCAGAAAAATCAATAGATTTTTCCAAATATAATATATTATTTAAGGTAATTTTTTATCACAACATACGTTGTATCAAACGCATTTTTAGCTAAATTCACAAATCGCATTATGGTAAATTGTGAATATCTACAACAGGGGGAGTTTATCAAAATCAAAAGGACCCTACGCTGGCGGTAAGGTCCTTTCATTTATCAGCCGTTGATTATCGAATCAATTACAGGCGAATACTCCGCGCTCAGCTTCGTGAACGACTCTCCGTGGAACATCGGGTCGAACAGTATCGTGTTGCAGATAGTCTTGAGGTCGTCGTTGAAGCCCCAGCAGTCGTCAAACGTGAAGCTGAACTTCGTGGGGTCCGTCATATCCTGCCACAGGTCGTACTGACGCTCGTCCCATACAAGCGCCCACTTCTGGAGCCCCTCATACTTGCCGCTGGTGAAGTAAACAGGCTCCGGGTTTACCGCTTCCTGCTTCTTAGTCGCGTTCACAGCCGGGTCGGTTTCGTATACGCGGCAGAGATTTATCCAGTCAAGCGCGCCCTTCTTGTTCTTAGCGCCCTTTGCGATGAGGTATCCGAACGTGTCGTAAGCAATGTAGTACTTGTCAGCCTGCGGGTCGCGCGGGAACGGTACGAACGCGAAATCCGACACCGTATTGCAGATGTCGTCCGCTGCGCCCGGCTTGTTCTGTATCTGACCTGCCGCCGCGCCGTAGGTCCACTCGGGATTCATTCCCAGGAACAGGATACGGTCGGAGTTTTCAGCCCACAGCTGCGGGGATACCCAGTCGCCTATCTCGTTCTGATAGGTCAGGCCGTTCCTGTAGAGGTCTGCGCAGTACTCCATCGCGCGGGATACGTTGATGTCGCTGATGTTGTTCTTCGCTGTGCCGTCCTCCTGAACCTTTACGAGCGAGGTTCCGGTGGTCGCGATGAAGCTCATCGCGCCCTCGCCTGCGTAGCCGATGTGGCTGTCGTCAGCGTTGCACCAGTCGATGAGAAGCTGCTTGAACGTGTCCCAGGTCCACTGGTTGTTCATGTAGAGGTCGTAGGGGTCCTCCAGCGCGTATTCCTCCAGGGACTTGCGGTTGTAGTTCAGCGCAAAGTTCGTGGTTATGCGGTAGGGGTAGTAATAGTGCTTGCCCTTGTACGCGAAGCGCTCCGCAGTTTCAGCCATGCCCGACCACAGCGGGGAGGTAATGTCGATGTCGCCGTCAAGCGGTTCGTACATGTTCTTGCTCATTCCGGTCGGGAAGGACTGCCACTCGTATCTTACGATATCCGGCGAATCGTCGGAAGATATCATCGTTGCGAGCTTCTCGAAATATGCCGCGCCGCTGGTGGTGGAAACATACTGAATGTCGCCGCCGTACAGCTCGCTGTTGAATATCTTGTACTGCTCGGACGCGCTGCCGTCAGTGATGAGGTCGTAGTAGCCCAGCCATACGATGGTTCCGCTGTTGCCGTCCGGAGTGTAGGCGTCGGTGCCGACTTCCTTTATCTCTGCGTCGGTGGGAGCGTTGTCGTCCGGGTCTGTGGTGGTCGTTGCGACTGTCGTGGTCACTGCCGGAGCGCCCGGTGTATTGCCGGAATCGGCTCCGCTGGATACTGCGGCTTCCTCGTCGCAGGCGGTCAGGCTTACCAGCATTGCCGCTGTCAGCACGCCGCTAAGTATTCTTTTAGATGTTGTCATTGATTTCCTCCTGATTTTAATGGTCACCTCTAAAATCCGGTTTGAAAAGGGAAAATTGGCAGAGTGCGCCGAATGCGAGGAGGTGCAGCACGATGCTGCAGAGCGAAATAACCGAGTGACGGCATGGACGCCGTCACATCAGAAATTTCGCTCGTTGACAGAAGCAGGCGGCGTGCTATGCTCATTTTCACTCAAGCGAGGTTTTTAGAGGTGACCTATATGATGTCATCATCAAGATAACGTTTACATTATACACCTTTCCGAAGAAAAATGCAAGTAAAAATCAGGTAATTACTTAATAAATCTGAAGAATTTAAAATCAAAGTCGCTGCCCGGGAGGAACGTGAAGCTTATTTTCTGCTTTCCGGAAACGCCCTCCAGCGGGAATTCCCGCTCGACATACCCGTCCTCGCCGTCCGTGCGGAACTCGCAGAGGATACGCTGACCATCTCCGGTGGTGAGATGAATGCTGTTCAGCGGCAGCGGAGAACGTCCGCAGATCACCAGCTTCGCGGGCTGCTCATCAGTGAAGTCGAACTCGCCGAAGTCGAGCACCACGTTGTTGCCGATGCCGGTCACCTCGTCGCCGCTCCGCGTGAATTTGTCGCCGTAGATCTGCTGCGCCTGCCCCGCGCAGTTCTCCGCGAACTCGCGGCGGGCGCGCTCGAACGTGAATCCGCTCATCTGGTAGCCGCAGTCGGTCATCATGCAGATGGTGTGAACTCCCCGGAGCTTCTTCGACAGCCTGTAGGTTTCCGGAATGAATACCATCCAGTCGGGCTTCTCGTGGTAGGTATATTCGCCGAGAAGCTCGCCCTCGCCGGGAATCCCGTCGAATATCCACAGCTTCACGGGGTCGAGGGTGTTCGCCCATATCGCGACGGTCACGGTGTCGGAGCCGTCCGCGCCGAAGTCAACGTTATCATACGCCGCCCAGGAATTTCCGCCGAACGCGAAGCCGACTCCCCTGCTGACGCCGCTGCAAATGTTCTCGCTCGCCCTGGAGTACAGCCCGCCCGGCACGAACCCGTAGGGGTCGATGAACGCCGCGCCCAGCCCGCTCGCAGTGAACGGCAGTACCGACAGGATATGCACGCGCTCCGTTCCGTTCCGGCACAGCGCGCGGAGGTAGAACTCCCCGTCGCCCTTGGCGCGGACGGTAACGGTTCCGTCTGCATTAACGGAGCACTCCGCGATGTTCGTGTCGATACCGGTGATGTTGGTCACGCGATACTCTATCTCCCCTGCCATGTCCGCGTTCACCGGGAATATCAGCGTTTTCACGGTTATCTCGCGGCGGTCCGGCGTGAACTCCAGCGAATCTGCGAGCAGCTCCACCTTGCGGACGGGCATTTCGTCGCTCCTGCCGCACTCGGTCGGCGCGAACTCCAGCGTTTCATTGCAGGAAACGCCGCTTTCGTGCTCCGCCGTTTCCGCTTTCAGCGTTACCTCGCAGCCGGGAAGCCCCGGTGACTGCAACGTCACGCGGATATCTCCGGCTTCCTCGGTCGCGCCTATCACCGCCAGCAGCCTGCCGGAAAACAGCCTGCGGGACGTCCCCTTGTACTGGTCGTAATCGGTGCTGTCGCCGTTGTCAAGTCCCATCAGCCTGCCTGCGCCCTCTACCGTGACGTTCACCCGGTTGGCTGCGTTGGCGCAGAACGTTCCGTTCTCGTCGTATGCTGCTATCTCGAGGTATATCAGGTCGCTTCCGTCCGCGCGGATAACAGTCTTGTCCGGGACCGCCTCCAGCCTTACCGCGTCGCCGAACGAGCGTACGCGATCCTCCGCGATGATACTGCCGTTTTCATCATACGCCAGGGCTTTCAGCTCCCCCTTGTGGTAGGGGATAATGTAGTCGGCGGTGAGCTTCTGACCGTGGGCGTGGTCGATGTCGAATGCGCCCTGGGAGGTTCCGTTCAGGAACAGCTCGACCCGCGGCGCGTTGGAGCACACTCTAACGTCTATCGGCTGACCCTCGTTGAAGTCCCAGTGCGGGAAAATGTGCACGAACGGCGACTTCTTGCAGTCCGTCCACTCCGCGCGGAAAACATAGGCGCTGTCCTTGGGGAAGCCTGCGGTGTCGTACTGCCCGAAGTAGGAATTCTTCGTGCTGTACGGGGTCGGCTCGCCGATGTAGTCGAAGCCCGTCCAGATGAACTGCCCGGCGCAGAATTCCGCGTCGCGGTCCTTTATTATGCAGTCCTCGGTGTTCTTCGCGCCCCAGCCGGTGCAGCTGTTGCCCACCGAGGAGCACTGCTCATCGTCGTCCGCAAGGACGGTCTGGGAAAGCGGGAAGTGGTAGATACCGCGGCTCTGTACCACCGAGGCGGTTTCGCTGCCGTATATCGCCCAGTCCGGGTGAGCCTTGTGGTGCTCATCGTAGAGCCGCTCGCCGTAGTTGTAGCCGACCAGCTTCAGTATATCCGCGCACTTCTGACCGTTCTCCCACTGCATGTAGTTCGAGCCGAACGTCGCATGACCGTTGCCATTCGGGTCGTGGAGCGTCACCAGCCGCTTCAGCAGAGATGTGACCTCCTGACCGCGCTCGTCCGCGTGGGTGTCGAATATCTCGTTGCCTACGCTCCAGCCGATGATGGAGGGGTGATTGCGGTCGCGGCGTATCCAGGAAGCGACGTCCTTTTCCACCCACTTGTCAAAGAACCGCGCGTAATCGTAGTCGGTCTTGCTGCGCTCCCACATGTCGAATCCCTCGGAGAGCACCAGCATGCCGAATTCGTCCGCAAGCTCCATGAATTCCTGCGCCGGCATGTTGTGTGAGGTACGGATAGCGTTTACGCCCATCTCGCGGAGCTTTGTGAACCTGCGGAGTATCGCCGCCCGGTTGGAAACCGCGCCCAGGCAGCCGTTGTCGTGGTGCTCGCAGGAACCGTGCAGCTTTACATGCCGCCCGTTGAGCAGGAATCCCCGGTCGGCGGTGAACTCTGCCGTGCGGAATCCGAATCGCTGCGAGATACGCTGAATGACGTCCCCGCCGCAGACTATCTCGGACACCAGCGTGTACAGATTCGGGGATTCGATATCCCACAGCGCCGGGGAATCGACGCGCAGCGTCTGCGCCGTTACGGAATACGCTGCGTCGTCAACACGCACGGCTTCGGGAATGCAGGAAGCGTCCGCCGCGCAGGCGTCGGATTCCGCCGAAGCGACCGCGTTGCCGGAGGGGTCGAGCACCGTCTGGCGGAGCCGCGTCCCCGCGACTGGAGTTCCCTCCGGGCGCAGCACCTCGGAGGTGACGTTCACGTTCCAGGATTCGCCGCGCTTTTCGGTGGAGATGTACACGCCGTCGTTCCCGAAGTGGGTTTCCGGGGATTCGCACAGCCAGACGTTACGGTAGATCCCCGCGCCGGAATACCAACGTGAGTTCGGGGCGTAGTGGTCTACCCGAACAACAATGTAATTATCTCCATCTCTGATGCGGTCCGTGATATCAAACTGGAACGCGGAGTAGCCGTACTTCCACTCGCCGACAAGTCTGCCGTTGACGTACACGCTCGAAGCCATGTATACGCCGTCGAACCGGATATAGGTGCGCACACCGGGCTTCTTCGCATAGGTGAATATTTTCCGGTACCAGCCGGAGGATGTTTCGTACAGGTCGTTAGTGTTGTATATCAGCCAGTCGTGCGGGAGGTCTACGGGTTCGAATCCCCAGACAACGAACTGCACGTCAACAGAGGTTTTTTTAAATCCCCAGCCATCGCAGAACAGACGGCGGTTTTCGTAGGTGTCGCAGAAACTCATGTTAGTTCTCCTTGTCGAATATATCAATGCGGAACTTCGCGGATATCTCCGGCAGGGGCAGGCGGTATTTTTCGGCGAGCGCGGGTCCGCAGGCGTTCGAACCTACCCCAGCCATGCGGCTGTCGATGCAGACTACGGTATCTCCGCACTTCTCCAGCTCGAAATTGTGGGACTTCGCCGCCAGCTCCTCCTGGGTGTACTCCGAGGCGCTGAACGAGAATCCCGGGTCGGAGGTGAACCGCAGAACGGTTCCTCCGTCGGTCAGTTCAACGTATTTGCAGCCCCAGTGCGAGGAGTTCTCCTGCGGTCTGATGTAGTCCTCGCGGAGGTCGGCGACGTCCGCCGTGAACCTCCCTATCCAGCTTGCCTGGTGCTTGTCGGCGTAGCTTTCGCGCGGACCGTACCCGCAGTACTCCACCCGGGAGAAGCTCCGGGGCAGGAACGCGCGTATACCGAATCTCGGCAGAAATTCCACCTTGTTTGAGAACTCCGCAGAGCACCCGATGTCGAGCGCACCGCCGGATATCCTGTAGGTCACGTCCATGTACGCGGCGGGCTGGTGCACGCTCCACGACATGGACTGCCGCAGCTTTATTTCCGCGGAAATGGCGGTTTTCGTGACGGTCACGCCGTAATTCCGCGGGGTCAGCTCGTTCAGATGGGCGCCGTACCAGTCGTTCTTCATGACGTCGTTATCAACAGGCGCGCGGAAAAAGTTGAAAGTCAGCGGCTTTTCGAGCAGCTCCCTGCCGCGCCGCTTTATGGAATCGAACGCGGAAAGCCGCTTGTTGAACCGGAACTCCGTGTCGCCACAGGTCACCGTCACAAGGAACGCGGATTCCTCCACCTGCACGGGCAGCTCCGGCGCGGGTACCTGCGCGGGCTTTCCCTCGCAGAGCTTCACCTGGTCGAAGCACAGTTCGTATCCCTTTTCGCAGAACTGCGTATCGTTCTTCGCCGTGAAAACAAAGCGGATATAAGATTCCAGGTCTGACGCTTCCGCCGCCTGCGGGACTTCGATTTCGGTCTTTCCGAGCGGCGGAACGGAGAACTCCAGAGTTCCGTTCGCGGTAACTACGCCGTCCCGGGTGATTTCCCAGCGGCAGTCCAGAAGCCGTCCGGCGTCTGCGAATTCCAGCGTACTGCTGAAAATGAACCTGCCGTTCTCCCCCGCCGTTACGCGGACGGGTCGGTATACCTGCTTCGCCTCCAGCAGCCCGGTGTGGGGAGTGCGGTCGGGATAGTTCAGCGCGTCCATGCAGAAATTTCCGTCGTGGTGGCGCTCGCCGAAATCTCCGCCGTAGCCGTACTTCACCTTTCCGTCGGCAGTCGTTCCGAGCGGGAACGCGTGGTCTGCCCACTCCCAGATGAAGCCGCCGCAGAACCGCTCGCTGGAATAGAACGTATTTCTGTAGTCCTCCAGGTCGCCGGGGCCGTTGCCCATCGCGTGGCAGTACTCGCAGAGTATCAGCGGGCGGGACTCCGCGCTGTCGCTGATGATGTCCTGCATTTCCTGCGGGGAGGGGTACATTTTCGACACCAGGTCGAGGATATCGGTGGGCGTTTTGTCAAGCTTATAGGTGCTTTCGTAATGCAGCAGGCGCGTGTCGTCCAGCGACTTCACGAGCTTCCCCGCCGCGAGGAAATTCGTACCCCAGCCGCTCTCGTTGCCGAGCGACCAGAGCAGCACGCAGGGACGGTTGATATCCCGCTTCACAAGCAGCTCCGCGCGGTCGCATATCGCGGCGCGGAAGCGCTCGTCCGAGGCGAGCAGCGCTATCCCGTCGTAGCCCCTGCTCCATTTGAGGTCGTTGTGAACTATCACGCAGCCGTGGGATTCAACGTCGGCTTCGTCGATGACGTACATTCCCAGCCGGTCGCAGAGCTGATAGAACTGCGGAGCGTTCGGGTAGTGCGACGTCCGGACGGCGTTGATGTTGTGGCGCTTCATCTGCGTGAGGTCGAGCATCATCTTCTCCACAGGGGCGTAGTATCCAGTGTCGGGATAGCTGTCGTGGCGGTTCACGCCCCTGAATTTCAGCGGAGTTCCGTTTAGCTTCACAACGCCGTTTTCGACGTATATTCTGCGGAATCCCACGCGCTCGCCGACAAGCTCGTCCCCGGCGTGTATCGTCAGGCTGTAGAGGTCCGGAGTTTCAGCGTTCCACAGCTTGGGGGCGGGTATTTCCACGGAAATCGTTTCGCCGTCTGCGGCGGAGAAACGTCCGGCAGGATTCCCGGCGGGGTCGGTAAGCGTGCAGTCTGCGGCGCTCCCGAACGGCGTGAATATCAGCTTCGCAGAGGCGAAGTCTGCGGAAAGCTCCGTCCTTACGATGTAGTTTTCCAGCCGCTTCTCCGGGCGGGAAAGCATGTACACATCGCGGAATATCCCCGACAGCCGGAACTTGTCCTGGTCCTCGAGGTAGGTGCCGTCGCACCATTTCAGCACCGCCGCCGTAATGCGGTTGCCACCCTCCCGCAGGAGCGCGGTGACGTCAAATTCCGACGTGCTGTGCGACACCTGGGAATACCCGGCGAACTCCCCGTTGACGTAAAGGTACAGGCAGCTGTCGGCTCCCTCGAACGTCAGTATCCGGCGCATTCCGTCCGGGGCGTAGCTGTACGTCCGGCTGTAAACTCCCACCGGGATATCGTCCGGGACGTATGGCGGGTCATAGGGGATAGGGTACGCCAGGTTGGTGTACTGCGGTCTGTCGTGACCGTGCAGCTGCCAGTTGGAGGGGACCGGCATTTTTTCCGCGCCGGGCAGCGCGGTGAAATCGTCCTCCAGGTCGACAATGCTGTCGTAGTAGCGGAAATCCCACTCCCCGTTCAGCAGCTCGAAACGCGGAGAGCTTTCCCGCGCCGCGAACGCGTCCCCGCCCGGCGCGAACGGGATAAAGTAGCAGTGGCGCGGGAGCGTCCCGACGTGCAGCGTCTGCGGGTCCTCGTGGTATTTCATGCGGCTCTTTGGCGAGCCGGGTCTGGAAATTGCTGTTATATTCATGGCGACCTCCGTAAATTTTCGTTGAAATCATTGTACAGCATATTGACAGCGCTGTCAATAGATGATATTATTATTTTATAACGATATGAATATAGGAGGTGCTTTTTTGGTATATTCGGATTACCCCATTCTGCGCGACGAGCAGAAGCTCCCGCTGTTCCTGATGAACATGGGTCTGCACCTCTGTCAGGACCATGTTATCCGCCCGGAGGGGCACAGCTCGCCGCAGATACTTTTCTGCACCCGGGGAAGCGGAACGCTCGTCGTGGACGGCAGGAAATATGCCGTCCCGGCGTGCTCGGCGGTGTTCCTCCCGGCGGCTTATCCGCACGAATACTACGCAAACGAGGACGTCTGGGACATTCACTGGGTCATGCCGGGAGGGTACGCCGCCGAGGATATCCTAAGGCAGTTCGGGCTGGACAGACCCATGGTCTGCGAACTTGGCGACGTGCGAATGATGGAGCACCTTTTCCGCAAAATGCACGACGCGATCCGTGCGGACAGCTTCTTCGGGAACTACAGGGCCTCCGGGTATTTGTATGATTTTCTTATCGAGCTGTACCGTATAATTTCCGCAAAGGGGACTTCCGGCGCGCCCTCCCCGGCGCTGATGAGGGCGCTCGACCTCGTCAGCGGGAGCTTCGCGCAGCCCCTCGGAATGGCGGAGCTGTGCGCTGCGGCGGGGGTTTCCAGCCAGCATCTGTGCCTGCTGTTCCGTACAACGCTCGGGCTGCGCCCGATGGAGTACATCGCCCGGCGGCGTATCCAGGAAGCGAAAGCGCTGCTGACCTCCACCGGGCTTAGTATCGGCGATATCGCAGAGCAGACCGGATTCGGCTCGGAAAGCTACTTCTGCAAGCTCTTCCGGAAATACGAGGGGATAACCCCCACCGCGTTCCGCAATACCAAATAACGCCGGCGCCCCGGGCTTGATTATTCTGACGGATTATGTTATAATAAAGTGAGTAAACACGAAAGGAACGATAGAATGAATATAAAGAAACTGCTGCTTTCAGCGGCGGCTGTGCTTCTTTCGCTGACGGCGCTGTGCTCCTGCGGCGAGAATGCGGAGCTGCGGCTCGGCACGGGAAATCCCGGCGGTATCTACTACGCCTACGGGACCATGCTCCGGGAGCTTGACGACTGTGGTATCGCCGTCAAGAAAACCGAAGGCTCCCGCGCTAACATGCGGCTCATGAACGAGGGGTTCCTTGACCTCGCCATCGTGCAGAGCGACGTGCTCTATGAGGCGGCGAGCGGCACCGGCGCGTTCGAGGGCGCTCCGGTGAACTCCGTCAGAGCCGTTGCCGGGCTTTACTACGAGGCTTTCCAGATAGTCACGCGCGGCGATTCCGGGATAGTATCCCTTGCCGACCTCAAGGGGCGGAAGATATCCGTCGGCGAGGAAGGCTCCGGCGTTGCGAAAAACGCGGAGTACCTGCTGCTTTCCGCAGGTATCCCCTACAGCTCGGTCGAAACGGTGAACATGTCCTACGCGGAATCCGCGGCAGCGCTCGAAAGCGGCGAGATAGACGCGTTCTTCGCTATCCTCGGCGCCCCCGCGACCGTTATAACCGAGCTTGCGCAGAACTGCGAAATCGCGTTCATTCCGCTGGACGAGCGCACTGTCGCTTCGATGACCGAGCTTTACTCCGGCTACTACGCAATGACTATCCCGGCGGGTACATACTCCGGGCAGACCGGGGATATCCCAACCGTCGGCGTAAAGGCTGTGCTGACCGCCGACAGCCGCGTCAGCAGCGAAAGTATCCGCGCAGTCACTGCGGTGCTGTTCGAGAAAGCCGCAGAGCTCAAATACACCATGACCGTTCCCGCGCCGGATATCGAATTCGCCGTGACGGATATACCCTGCCGCTTCCACCAGGGCGCGGCGGACTACTATTCCTGGAACGGCGTCACCGTCAGCACTGAATCCGCCTCATCTCCGGCTGGGCTTCTGCTTGCCGCGACCGGCGATTAAGGAGGTACTATTCTATTGCACATACTTAATATCGACATGTATCAGACTCTCGCGTTCGCTGTGGGAGTGCTGTTCCTCGGAGGGTTCCTCAAGAAGAAGATACGCATTCTCGAAACCTTCTGCATTCCCGCGCCGGTCATCGGCGGACTTATTTTCGCGCTGGTTTCCTGCCTGCTGTACGTCACCGGGGTCGTCGAATTCAACTTCGACGAAACGCTGAAGAACGTCTGCATGGTGATGTTCTTCACCTCGGTGGGATTCCAGGCTAACCTCAAGGTGCTGAAAGCCGGAGGGCTTAGCCTGGTGATATTCCTGGGCTGCCTGTTCGTGCTGATCGTGGTTCAGAACCTCGCCGCTGTCGGGCTTTCCGAAGTACTGGATATCAGCCCGCTCGTCGGAATGTGCACCGGCTCTATCCCTATGGTCGGCGGTCACGGGACCTCCGGCGCGTTCGGTCCGGTGCTGGAGGACTTCGGCATTGAGGGCGCGACGACGTTCTGCACAGCTGCGGCAACGTTCGGACTTATCATCAGCTCGCTTATCGGCGGTCCCATCGCGCGGCGCCTGATAATCCGCCACGACCTCATGAAGCACGTTACAGCGGAGGACGCGACCATTCTCGCCGAGGAGGAGCAGAAGCACCACCGCTCGGTAAGCATGTACGCTCCGGCAGCGTACCAGATAGCCATTGCCATGGGACTCGGCACAGTGGTTTCCTGGGCGCTTTCCCTCACGGGAATGACGTTCCCGATATACATCGGTTCGATGATAGTCGCAGCGTTCATGCGGAACATCGACGAGTACACAGGGAAGCTGCATATCCACATGGGCGAGATAAACGACATCGGCGGGATATGCCTGTCGCTTTTCCTGGGTATCGCGATGATCACGCTGAAGCTGTGGCAGCTCGCGGAGCTTGCGCTGCCGCTGGTGGTGCTGCTTATCGCGCAGGTGATAATCATTTCACTGTTCGCGTATTTTGTGGTGTTCAACGTCATGGGCAGGGACTACGACGCGGCGGTGCTTTCGGCGGGCGTATGCGGTTTCGGCATGGGCGCGACTCCCAACGCGATGGCTAACATGCAGGCGATAACCGAGAAATTCGCGCCGTCGGTCAAGGCTTACCTGCTGGTACCCATCGTGGGAAGCATGTTTGCGGATTTCATCAACAGTCTGGTCATTACTTTCTTCATAAATATCCTGAACTGACAGAATGGAGGTAATTCTATGAAAGACAAAAACAACAGGCTGGATTTCTTCTCGGAAAATCTGGCGTTCCCCGAGGTGCACGTTGATTCCCAGAAAAATGAGGACGACAACGAGCCGGCAGCGCCCCACGGAGATGTTGCGATAGATAACCTCGCCGTCCCGGAGGTCAAGGTCAGGGACATCAAGAAGAAAAAATAAGTTCAGCCGCCGTTTGCTAAAACGGCGGCTTGGCTTTTGTCTGTCGTATGGATCTATGTAGCTGGAGTTTGTCTTACTGCAACCCCAGCCGGAATCGCATTACTTTGTGCGCTTTCTGGAAAGAGCCAGAACAGCTCCCGCGCAGAGCGCAGCCGAAACTGCGACAGCAGCGCTTTCGGCTCCGGTTTCGGGATTGCCCTTCACGCCGGAATCCTCGCCCGAAGTTTCGCCGGAGGCTTCATCAGGAGCCGCATCGGCGCGCTTGGTGTAGGTGATGGAGCCCTCGTCATTGGTGAGCGTGAGCGTCAGGCTTCCGTCGTCGCCGGAGGTCAGGGTGTAGTCAGCGTGCTCCGCTTCGTATGCTTCGTTGTCGTAGGCAACGTAAACGCCTTCGCCGCTTTCGCCGCCGTCGTACAGGTAAGCGCTGAAGTCCCTGGTCTTAACGCCGTTCATGTAGGTTTCGCCGTGACCGCTGCCGTTAATGGTGAAGTAAAGCTCGGTATCCGCGTACTCCTCGCCGAATTCGGACAGGTCGCAGTCCCAGGTGCCCACCAGGTCGGATATCTGCGCGACGGAACTTTCGGTGCGCTCCGAGAAATCAGAGTTCTCAAGGCAGAACAGCCCTATGCAGTTGTCGATGGTGTGACGGTCTGCGGCGGCGTCCATGCCTGCGGTCAGCCAGTATGCGTAAGGTCCCTCAAGGTAGCGCTGAAGCTCCTCAAGCTCGCTTCCGTAGCGGAATTCTATGTGGAAGGTCGCAGCCATCGTATCGTCGCGGAAGAAGAAATAGTTGAACTCTCCCGCTTCGTCGGTACTCTTGTAAACGTCACAGGGGAACGCCACCGGCATTTCCACGCCGCCCCAGTTCAGCGTTTCACCGTCGCCGATGTTGTACTGACCGAGGTACTCATATTCGTGGGTCACGGTGCTGCCGTCGTCGAGGGTTATCGCTGCGGTGTTGTCCGCGTTGAACGTGAACTGCTTCGCGCCGTTGATGTACCAGCAGTCGAACGCCGCCGCGCCGCTCTCCGCGATGTAGTCCACTGCTTCCTGTCCGTAGCGGTCGGAGCTTATCGAGCCTTTCAGCGCCTGCGCAGCTGCCTCCGCGCCGTCCTCGCCGACTACTGCGGCGCAGTACTTGTACCACAGGTCGGAGTACTTTTCGTCAAGTATCACGTCGAACAGATTGGCGTAGCTCGTGGAGGTTTCCCCGGCTATATCCGTCCACGCTCCCGTGGTGCCGAATCCGCTTTCAGCAGAGCCGTCCTCCGCGAACGCGCCCGTCGATACCGCGAGCACCGCTCCGGCGGCTATTATGGAGGTCATCGTGTTTATAAGTTTCATTGTGTTCTGCCCTTTCTTTTTTCTATTTTGTTAGTTTTAGCTAACCTAGTTGTATAGATTTTGGTTAGTCATAACTACCTCTGTATTTTACCACAACTTTCCGAGTTTGTCAAGTGGGGGACGTGATTTTTCCTCGAACAGCAGGCAGGTTGACTTGCCGCGCGGAACATGCTATAATTACAGACGGCGCAGGCTCTGCGCCGTCTGAATCACGAAAGCAGGTGAAAGAATGAACATCAGGTATATCCACGAGCCGACCGACCTCCAGTGCGGGCAGGCGGTGCTTGCTATGCTGCTCGGGACGACGGCGGAGGACATCTGCGGGTACCTCGGCAACGACCGGGAAACCGACCTGCGGGAAATGAAGCGCGTCCTCGCCGAACACGGCGTGGGATTCTCCCCGGAGCGCAGGCAGGCGCAGACCACCGCAGACCTCCCGCGCTGCGCCCTGCTAAGCCTGGAAACGCCGCGCTGCTGGCACTGGTCGCTGTACGCGGACGGCGTTTTCTACGACCCGGAGCACGGCGTTCTGACTGATTTCCCGCAGTCGGCGCGGAAATTCTACTGGGAGATCTTCCCCGAAACGCTGCCGTGACCTCCGCGTCCGGAGCTCACTTCAGCCGCATGTACAGCAGCGGGTAGGGAGCGCCATCCTCGTCGCGGTCGGTGCGCTTGTAGGTTTCGAAGCCCATGTGACGGTAGAATCCGACCGCCTGCGGATTCTGCTCGTTTACGGTCAGCTCCCGTATCCCGAAATTGCGTATCCCGTACTCCAGCAGCCGCCTTCCAAGCCCCGCGCCGCGCTCCCCGGAAGAGATGAACAGCATTTCCAGGCGGCGGTCTGGAGCCGGCTCCGGAAGAACGCTGCGTGAATTCGCGAATCATGTGAATCAGCCCCCGGCAGATCGTCCGGGGGCTGTAATTTTGTAGGAATTTCGGGATTCGCCGGATTTGCCAGATTCGCGTGGATTCAGGCGAATCTGTAGGTTCGCCGCGTTAGCTGGATTCGCGAGATTCGCGGGATTCAGCCGGGTCACCTGGAACGTCAGGCGAGCCGGACGTGCCTTTCCTGCGGAAACACAGCGCCGCCGCCATAAATACCGCTGCGCCTGCGAGGACCTCCGCCGGGTAGACCAGCAGCGATTCCTCCGGAATGATCATCGGGAGCACTCCCAGCGCCCCCGCAGGAGGAATGAACTGCCCTGCGGCTCTCATCACTGCGAGCGCAGCCACTACTGAAATCACCGCCGCGACCGTCAGCGGAAACCCGGCGAGGATACACATCAGGTACCTCGACGCCGCCCCCGCGAGCGCGCAGGCGGCGATGATGAGCACAGTTCTTACGGGCTTGCTGCGCGCCTTGCTCTGCGGGTTCGAAAACTCGGTGAACGCCACCAGCAGCGGCGGAGCAATACAGAACTGCGCCCCGAAGCTGATCAGCGGAAACGCCAGCGCGGCAGCGACGACCGTCCGGACTGCGGCGGAACCCCACATGAAGCCGTCCGGTCCGGGAAGCGGTCGGAACTCCTCCGGCTGGCAGACCCCGGCGCGTTCGAGAACGTACTGCGCTAGGCAGGTCAGCACTGTCATGCTGACTGCGGAGATGGGGTAGATGATGGTGTCCGTTCCCATCAGCACGGGAAGCGCCGCCGCTGAAATCAGCGGCGCGAAGCTCGTCCGGGAAAGCAGGAATATCACCTGGCACAGCGCGTAAGCCGCCGCAAGCCCCGCCGCCTTCGGGAGCGGGCTGAACCGTACGATGAGTATCCCGATGACCGAGCAGAGCGCTATCAGCAGCACCATGCGCGTCCGGCTGACCCTCCAGGAGTGCTTCGGGGCGGCTATCGCGCCGACCGTCAGCGCGGTTATCTCCGGGAAGATGACCTCCCTTTCGCCGAGCAGCTCCGCTGCTCCGACCATCGCGGCGGCAAGCCCCGCGCAGACTGCGGCGCGGATAATGTAGTTCCTGCCGGAATTCACGTCAGCGCTCACCGTACTCGCAGCCGACGTGCTCCGCGCGGATATCGTCCACCAGGAACAGCCCGCCGTCGGTGTCCCTGCCCCAGAGCTTCAGCCTGCCCTTTCCGGTGCCGCCGTTCCACAGGCGCTTCAGCAGCATGGAGCCGTCCGGAGCTTCGTAGTTCATCAGCAGCATTTCCGACTTGGGACAGCTTATGCGGGCTTCCAGCTTTCCGTAGGCGGAGGTCTGCGCGACGCGCCACTTTACCTCCTCGTCGGTTTCGGCGCAGTCGAAGCGGGTCTGGGTGAACAGCGCCGGCTTCGAGAAGTTGAACTCGAACTCCCTGCCCTCGTAATAGAACGCCGAAAGCAGCTGTCTGCCGAGGGATATCCCCGCGAGCTTCGGCTGACCTCCGCCGATGTCGAACGCGCTGTTCTTCAGCTTACGCCCGGCGAGGTTGCTGTACAGGTCGCTGGAGCTAAGCCACACCCACGGAGAGGTGAACCGCCTGCCCCAGTTCTTGTCCGCGTAGCCGCAGCAGCGCTCCGGAGTGACCTCGTACTTCTCGCCGTCGAACTCCACCTCGCCGGTGTAGGCAGTTTTCATTCCCTCGGCGTGCCAGTACATATCGAACGCCTGTGCCGCGCGGAACGGCTTCGCAGCGCCGTATCCCACGTTGAACGCTATCTTCTTGTCGAGTTTGAGATCCCATCTCATTTTCCCGGCGGAGCACATGTATTCCGGGTGCTCCGCGCAGTCCTCCTCCGAGAGGTCGACGCTGCCCTTGAGCACGAAATCCGAAGCGAAGCAGTCCTCCGCTATGACGGAGTAGGGAGCGTTGCGGCTTACTGCCACCTTATTCCAGCCGAAGAACCTGTGTATCTGCTTTGCGCCCTCGCCCCAGGCTCCCGCCTTTACCATCAGGTAGGACGGCTTCACGCCGTTTTCGCGGCAGAACGGGAGCTGACCGAACGTGGGAGCCCTCCCGCCGAACTCCGGGTTGCACAGGAAGAACTCCACGAAGAACGAGCGCTCCTCCCCGGTGCGGACGTTTACTCCGGTGAAGCTGTGCCACCACCAGTCGTAGCCCTCGCTGCGGAGCGGTCCTTTCAGCATGCATGCGTCGCGGTTGAGGTCAGGTATATTGAAACTCATGTTGATATCTCTCCTTTTATTTAAATATGTATATAAAGATTATACCACACAAATCAACATTCGTCAATTGCATTTTTCAACTATTGCAAATAAAGCGGAAATGTTGTATAATAAAGCGGGGAGAGTGATAGAATGAGCGCGGGTACGCGAACGATACTTTACGAACAGCTTTACAGCGAGATAAAGCAGGATATAATCTCCGGCAGGCTCGCCGAGGGGACGAAGCTCCCGTCGAAGCGCGCCCAGGCGGAGCGCCTCGGGATAAGCGTAGTCACGGTGGAGAACGCTTATGCGCAGCTGCTTGCGGAGGGGTACATTTCCGCGCGGGAGCGCAGTGGGTACTACGTCTGCGCCGCCGAATTCACCCTGCCGCCGGTCAGCCGGGAGAGCGCGGCTGAAGAACCGGAGCCGCTCCCCGCTGAAGCGCCGCAGCAGCCTTTCGGGAGCGAGCGCTTCCCGTTTTCAGTGTGGACGCGGCTCATGCGGACGGTGATTCTGGAAAAGGGAGCGGCTCTGCTGGCTCCGGTGCCGCCGGGAGGCGCTCCGGAGCTTCAGCGCGCCATCTCCGCGCACCTTAAGAGCTACCGGGGAATAGACGTACCGCCGCACCGGATTATAGTCGGCGCAGGCACGGAGTACCTCAACAACCTGCTGGTGCAGCTCCTGGGGAGCGGGCTGACCTACGCGGTGGAGGACCCGGGCTACCACAAGCCCGCGCGTATCTACCGGCTCAACGGAGCGCTCTGCCTGCCGATAGGGATAGACGGCAGCGGGCTCATCGCGGACGAGCTTTACTACAAGAATGCCGACGTAGTGCACATCTCTCCGGCGCACCATTTCCCGACCGGGATAGTAATGCCGATATCCCGGCGCATGGAGCTGATGAAGTGGGCTTCACGCCGCAACGGCTACATCATCGAGGACGACTACGACAGCGAATTCCGCTGGGGCGGCAGACCACTCCCGACCATGTTCGGCATGGACGACTCGTCGAGGGTCATCTATATGAACACGTTCAGCATGACCATCGCGCCCTCCGTCAGGATAAGCTACGTCTGCCTGCCGCAGGAGCTGTACGAGCGATGGTCGGAGCGGCTGGGATTCTGCTCCTGCCCGGTGCCGGCATTCGAGCAGTACACGCTCGCGAGGTTCATCGAAAGCGGCCACTTCGAGCGGCACATCAGCCGAATGCGCAAGCACTACCGCCGTGTGCGGGAGCTTACCCTGGCGCTCGCGGAGCGCTACTGCGGGAAGTCCTCCATTCAGGAGGAGAACGCCGGGCTGCACTTCCTGCTGGATATCCCGGAGGGCTCCCCGCTGCCGGAGATACTGACGGAATGCGGCGTGCGCACGACCCCGCTCGCGGAGTACTACGACGAAGGGACCCCCGTCCCGCAGTCTGCGCAGGGCAGGTTCGTGGTGAACTACTCCGCCGCGAGCGTGGAAAGACTTTCTAAGATTTCCGGGCTGTGATACGATTTTGAGGGGCTGCACTGCAGCCCCTCAAACGCATTATTTCTTCTTTTTCCTGTTGCTGATAACTACCGCAGCTGCGGCTCCGGCTGCTACTACAGCCGCGCCTATGCCTACGCCTGCGGCAACGGGGAATCCGCCGTTTTCGGAGTTATCGCCTTCCGCGTCGCCATGCGAAGCTGCGTCGGACTGACCGTCCTCGCCTTCCTGACCCGGCTGTGCTCCCGCAGTCTGCGCGTCTGCCGTGACGGGAGCCTCCGGCTCCTCTGCGGAGTGGTCGCGCTGCTTTGCGGTATAGACCTCCATTCCGGTGACCTCCGCGCCGTCCACGTTGTAAGTGCCGTCGGTCACGGTGAACTCAAGGTGGTGTTCGCCGTTCTCAAGGTCGTTCAGCAGGAAGTTCACCTCGCGCATTCCTGTGTTCGGAACGGTGTAGACTATCTCCTCGCCGCCGTCCAGCGTGTAGGAGAGGGTCGCGCCCTTACCGCCGCCGGTCAGCGCGATGCCGTTTCCGGTGAAGTCCACAGTGAAGCCGCACCCCTCCTTTGCGGAGGAAAGCGTGCGCTTGTAGTTCTTGAAGCTGGACATGGTGTTGTGGTTCCAGTCGCCGGTGTAATTGAACATCATATCCGTGTTGTCGAAGCGTGTGATGTAGGTATCCGCGCCCTCCGCAGGCTCAATGACAAGGTCTCCGAAGCTGTTGCGGTCGTAGGAGGAGAAGAACGCCGCGCGTCCTGCGCCGAGGAAGCTTCCGTCAACGTTCAGCTCGCACACCTGCTCGCCGTTTATCCAGCACTGCACGTTGTTGTCCACCGCCTGGATCTTCAGAGTTACCTGCGCGGAGGTGTCCGCTGACGTGGTGCCGCTCTGGAGCACGTCGCTGTTCTCCCACAGGCTCCATTCGCCGCTCTTTGTGAGCTTGAGCCAGTAGCCGCTCGCGCCCGCGTGACCCTGAATGTACCGCAGACCTACTCCGGCGTAGCAGCCGCCGGGATTGTCGGAATCCGCGAACTCCACGCTGGCAGAAACGCTGTAGTTGTACCAGCGGTCGTCGCCGAAATTGGTGGTCGGGTCGGGCGTCCAGCCCCATTCGTTCGCCTTTTCAGCAGCGGTTATCTGCTGGACCAGCCTGCCGCCGCTGACCTCGAAGGCGCCGCCCTCGTCAGTGGTGTAGCGCGGAGCGTTTCCGCGGGAGGAGAGGAAATCCCCGCTGTAGTCAGCGTAGCTGAAATCGTCGGAATAGGGCAGCTCCAGGATAGTGCGCTCGGAGGAGTCAGCATTCTTGTACTCGGTTTCCGGCAGGTCTATCGTGGAAACGGTGAGTATCGAGTAGGGCTTTACCGTGATGGAATAGGTGTACTTACCGCCGTTTTCCTCCGGGGAAACGCTGCCGATGTTCCTGAAGTAGTTCTCGTTGTATGCGCCGCCGTCGGGACCCCGGGTTTCCCAGAGGTGGACTTCACTGCCGGCGTTGGCGAGGTCGGAGACCTCGAATTCGTAGGTCAGCGGCTCGTCGGTGGTGTTGGTGATTACGGTGGAGTAGTCGGACTTGTCGGGGCTGCATGTCGTCATGTAGCTGTAGACCGCGTCGACTATCGCGTGGCCGTCGCCGCCGGGAACGCCGTCAGCGTAGCAGGCGCCGTCCACGAAACTCCAGCCCTTGTCCATGAACTGCGTAAACTGGAGCATGGTGAAGAATCCGTTGTCGAGGGTGTAGTAGCCGCTCCAGGGGTCGCAGGCGTTGATGAACTGCTTCTGGCAGTAGCACACGCCGTCGTAGTACGCGGCAACAACCGGCTGGAACTGGCACAGGGTCATGCCGCCCTGGGGGTACATCGAGATGAAGCGGTTGGCGATGTCCAGCGCGCCGTTTATCCCGGTCAGACCGGAATTACCCTCATCGAAGCGCCACGCGCCCTCGGAGTACGCCATCGGGGAGCTTCCCTCGCTGAACCACAGTTCCTTGCCGTAGTCGCGGGCTAACTCCTGCGCTTGGTCGGTGGAGCTGCTTGTGTAGTGGCTGCCGAGGACGTCGATGTTGTCGGAGAGCGTGGTGTCGCCGTCGCGCAGTCCCTTGAGGACCTCCGCTGCCGCCTGCCAGGTGCAGACCTCCTCGCCGGCTACTATCTTTATAGCGGAGTAGTCATATCGGGAGTCGGATTCGTTCTTGAGGTGCTGCGAGAGGTACACCACCCAGTCGTTGTCGCGGCCGCGCTCGTTCTGGGTCGCGGAAACGTAGTCGAACTTTATTCCGTAGGTGTCCCAGGCGGCGTCGAGCGTGTTCTTATACCACTTGTAGCGCGCCGCGTAGACGTCCTCCGCGTCGGATATCCAGCGCGGCTCTCCCCACCACAGCATGTCGAGCGTGAGGTCGGGGTTTATCGTCTTTGCGTCGGCGGCGAGCTGGTAGCCCGCGCCGCGGGTCACGTCGGCGGCTTCGTCCGCGCTGCGCATTACTGACGGCTCCGTGCCGGAGGAGGAGTTGATATCCGCGCCCATCTCAAGCTTGAGGTGAGCGACATCCAGACCCTGCTTTCCGAAGATGTAGTTCATTATCTCCCAGTAGGCGTCGGGGTTTTCCGCCTTGTAGTCCAGCAGCAGGCGGGAGGAGTTGTTTCCGCTGACCATGCCCACTCCGCGGTAGAGCATGTTAGGGAGCGTGTTTGCGTTGTTGCCGTCTATCACTATCTTCAAGGGGTCGGCCTCCGTTTCTGCCGCCTCTGCGTTGGCGGAAAGCATTACAGAATTCGCCGCTGTGACCGCGCATACGGCCGCTGCAGCGATTCTGGCGATTTTATTGTTTTTCATGTGAAACTCCTTTCAGGTGTGTTTTCCTGTTGATTCAAGTATAGCGCACGGGAAAGGTTTTTTCAAGATTAAATATTTGCTGTATCCTTAAAATATGAACATCACAGCATCCTCGTCCGGCGGTATTCGGTCGGGGTGGTCCCCTCGTAGCGGCGGAAAACCGCGCCGAAGTAGGTGGGGTCGCGGTAGCCGGTGAGCCGTGCTATCTCCGCGACGGAGCAGTCGGTGGAGCCGAGCAGGCGCTTTGCCTCCGACACGCGCTTTCGGGCGAGGTACTCCATCGGGCGCATTCCGGTCTGCGCCCGGAATACCCGGCAGAAGTGCTGGAGGGACACTCCGGTCAGCTCCGCGAGCAGCTCCAGCGTGATGTCCTCGCTGAAATGCACCTCGATGTACTCCACGGCGCGGTCCGCCTGACCGCCGGGGCGGCGCGCCCCGCCGAGAAGCAGTTCCCGCGCCTCGAGAATGTACTCGTAGACCAGCAGGGAGCTGCGCTCTCCGCCGCCCAACGGGTCGGCGACCGCAGAGAGTATCCGGCTGAATATCCGCTCCATTCCGGAAAGTGCGGCAGGCTCCAGGCTGCGCTCGTTCCAGTCCGCGAAGCCCAGCCCGGACATCAGCTCCCGGATATACGCTCCCCGGAACACGACCCAGACGGTTTCCCACATGCCCTCCCGTGGGTAGTACTCATGCGGGACCCCCGGAGAGATCAGGAAAATGCTCCCGGGGTCCTGCGGGAGCCGACTGCCGTCTATTTCGAGCATTCCCGAGCCGCTGCGGGTGTACAATATCTGGTATGAAACCAGCCCGGCGGGGCGCACGACGTGGTATTCCGGGTCGGATATCCCGACTCCGGAAACGTAGAACGGCAGCTTCATCTGCGCGCCCAGCACGGGGTAGATACTGCTGTGCATAACATCACCTCATCAATATTTTAGCATTTCTCTGCTATATTGTCAACCGTATCCGCACGGGATTGCAGTATTTTCCCCGGTTCTATAAAAATCAGGTCAATTCCCACCGCGCAATTGTGAAAATCGTGTAACATACTTGCAATTTGAGAAAAAATGTTGTATAATATAGCTTGTGTAAACCTTTACATAGCTAGTGATAATCAATTTAAGGAGAATCCTATGAAGCACAGAAGAATTATAAGCATACTTCTCGCGGCAGCGACAGCGGTAAGCGTAGCAGGCGTATCGGGCTGCAGCAAGAACGAAACAAACAGCTACGGAAGCGCTCCGGAGGACGGCGGAAGCTCCCCTGCCGGGGAAGCTGGCGTTCCGGTTTCCTCGAAGGTATCCGAGAACGGCTGGGAGTTCAGCCAGGTAGCGATGGGCGGCGGCGGATTCGTCAGTGGCGTTTTCGCGACGAAGCAGGAGGGTCTGTACTACGCCCGTACCGACGTCGGCGGAGCCTACCGCTACAATAAGGACACCCAGCTGTGGGAGTCCATGTCCTACGGGATAAGCGAGGACGACCAGGGATTCCTGGGAATCGCGGGACTTGCCTACGGCGACAGCGACCCCAACCGCGTGTACCTCCTCGCGGGTACCAGCTACCTTAGCGGCGGCAGGACGGCGCTGTTCATCTCGAACGACTACGGCACCACATTCACCCGCACCGAGCTCACCGACTACATCAAGGTAGACGGCAACGGAATGGGACGTGGCAACGGCGAGCGCCTTGCGGTCGACCCCAAGAACAGTGACATCGTCTACGCCGGCGGAATGAGCTCCGGCGGGCTTATCAAGTCCACCGACGGCGGTCAGACCTTTACTTACCTCGACCTCGGCACGGACACCACCACGAATAACAACAACGGAATATGCAGTATCATCATCGACCCGCAGTCCGGTGATGATTCCTCCTGTTCAACTATCTATGTAGCTATCTCCCGCAAGGGCGACTACAACCTCTACAAGTCCACTGATGCAGGCGCGACATGGGCTCCTGTCGAGAACGCTCCCAAGGGTCTGATGGTTCAGCGTATGAAGTACAACGGCGACGGCAAGATCGTCCTGACCTACGCCTCCACGGAGGGTCCCTGGAACAACCCGCGCGGAAACGGCGGCATTCGCCTGCTGAACATCGCGGACGACTCCATAACTGACATCACCCCGGAAAAGAACGGCTACGGCGATGTGGTCATTGATCCCAACGACCCGAACAGAATGGTCGCAGTGACCGAAAACGTCTACGACCAACAGGCTAACGGGACTTTCGGCGATGACTTCTATGTTACCACCGACGGCGGCAAGACCTGGAAGAACATCAACCTCGACATGACGATGTCCGGCGGCGACGTAAGCTGGCACGACGAATCCTCCATGCACTGGTGCAGCTCCCTCGCCATCGACCCGAACAACACCGGAAAGGTGATGGTGGTTTCCGGCAACGGTGTATTCTCCTGCGACAACATCTGGGACGAGCACCCGGCGTTCTACTTCTTCGCAAAGGGTATCGAGGAAACCGTTCCCTACGAGCTGGTGAGCATTCCCGGCGGCGAGCTTGTTACGGTAGTCGGTGACTACGACGGCTTCACCCAGTCCGACGCGGCGGAGTTCGGTACCCGTCACAGCAGCAACGCCGGCTCCATGACCGGGCTTGCGGTGGCAGCAGGTAATACCGACGTGTGGGTAAAGGCTGCGAACTCCGATTCCG
>CAKSHG010000013.1 GCA_934456315.1 uncultured Oscillospiraceae bacterium
ATCAGCGTGCTCAAAAACGGCTGCGACTTCGTCAGCGAGGAGAATCTCGCCGCGATGGTCGCATACGCGCTGGCAAACGAATAATGCCAAGGGCAGGAATCTTATGTTCCTGCCCTTTTTTGAAAAAAATCCGGTCAGGAGTCGAAAAAAAGCCGATATGTCGTTGACAATATACTCGGTATGTGGTAAAATAAATATATGTACTGTTTTACCAAAAAAACAGCAGTGAATTATATAAAAAGAAAGGTGATCTGAATGAAACTGAGCGGCTCAGATATAATCGTTGAGTGTTTGCTCGAACAGGGCGCGGATACCATATTCGGCTATCCGGGAGGCGCTGTTCTCAATATCTATGACAGTCTGTACAAGTACAGCGACAAAATCAAGCACGTTATAACCTGCCATGAGCAGGGCGCCTGCCATGCGGCGGACGGCTATGCGCGTTCCACCGGAAAAACCGGCGTGGTGCTCGCAACTTCCGGTCCCGGCGCAACTAACCTTGTTACCGGAATCGCTACTGCGTATATGGATTCTATCCCGCTGGTCGCTATCACAGGTAATGTTTCCTGCGGTCTGCTGGGGCTTGATTCGTTCCAGGAAGTGGATATTTCCGGCATTACTATGCCTATTACAAAGCATAATTTCATCGTCAAGTCCGTGGACGAGCTTGCCGATACCATCAGGCTCGCTTTCCAGATTGCCATCAGCGGACGTAAGGGCCCTGTTCTGGTAGATGTTCCCAAGGACATCACCCAGGCTTTCGCAGAGTACTCTCCCCTGCCCGCGCAGAAGCCTGTCGAGGCTGCTCCGCTCAACGAAGATGAGATAAGTGCGGCGGTAGAGCTCATCGCAAACGCAAAGAAGCCCTACATTTACGCAGGCGGCGGCGTTATCGCTTCCGAAGCCTCCGCAGAGCTGAAGAAGCTCGCCGAGCTTACCGACGCGCCGGTTTCCTGCTCCCTGATGGGTCAGGGCGCGTTCGACGAAACCGACCGCCGCTACATAGGCATGCTCGGAATGCACGGCACAGTAAAGGCTGCATATGCGCTTAACAACTGCGACCTTTTCATAGGCATCGGCACCCGCTTCTCCGACCGCGTGACCGGCGACACTTCCGTTTTCGGCAAGCAGGCTAAGATGATACACATCGACATCGACCCGGCGGAGTTCAACAAGAACATCGACGTTGACGTTACCGTTGCCGGCGACGTCAAGGCGGTCCTTTCCGCAATAAATGCGAAGATCGCGCAGCAGTCCCACCCGGAGTGGTGCGCCGAGATCCTTGACGGCGACTTCAGCGAGCCTGTACAGACCGGAACAAAGGAGCTGCCCGTAACTCCTGAAGCAGTCATCGAGGAGCTTGACAGGCTGACTTCCGGTGAAGCAGTCATCGTTACAGAGGTCGGTCAGACGCAGATGTGGGCTGCACAGTACTACAAGTGCAGGAATCCCCGCAGCTTCATTTCCTCCGGCGGTCTGGGCACCATGGGATTCGGTCTGGGAGCGTCCCTCGGCGCAAAGACCGGCAATCCTGACAAGACTGTTGTCAACATGGCGGGCGACGGCTCCTTTGCAATGAACCTGAACGAGCTTATTTCCGCTGCGGCTCACGGCATCAACATAATCGAGATCGTTATGAACAATAACGTGCTCGGAATGGTACGCCAGTGGCAGCGCCTGTTCTACAGCAAGCATTTCTCTGAAACGACACTTGACGCGCGTCACATTGATTACGTCAAGCTTGGCGAGGCGTTCGGTATAAAGACATTCGTCATCGAGAAGACCGAGGATATCACTCCGGTGCTCACCGAGGCGCTTGGTATATCGAAGTCGGCTCCGGTTATGATAGAGGTACGCATCGACAGAGATATCAACGTGCTTCCGATGATACCCGCCGGAAAGCCCGTTGTAAACCCCATTACATCAATTGATCTGGAGGCGTGATCCATGCAGGAATATGTATTATCAGTAAAAGTTGCAAACAACGAAGGCGTGCTCCTGAGAGTTTCAAGCCTTTTCAGCAGACGCTGCTTCAATATAAAGAGCCTAAATGCGGCGGAAACGGAGATCCCGGAGATATCCCGCCTCACTATCGTAGTTGCGGCTGACCTGCGTGTGCTCGAGCAGATAAAGAATCAGCTCATGAAGCTCCACGACGTCAAGGAAGTCAAGATACTCACCGACGCAGTGTGCCGTGAGCATGTCATCGTCCGCGCAGGCCGCTCTGTTGACGACAGACGCGGTATCGTCGAGGTCGCTAACCTGTTCCGCGCGAAGTCCGTGGATATCGGTGAGGACAGCATCATGCTGGAGCTCACAGGCAAGCCCGAGAAAATCGACAGCTTCATCAGCCTGCTGAAGCCCTTTGGTATCGTCAAGATGGTCCGCAGCGGTATCTCCGCCCTCGAAAGAGATTAATTCTATTGGTCACATTCGCTTCTTCAAAATAAAGGCTGGAGGAGCGAATGTTTTTACCTGGATTTTACGGTTGTTTATTTTTTGTCAATAAATCGCACTATTGATTTGACGAATAATTAACAAACTTTCATTGAATATATCTATCAATACGACGAAAGGCAGGAATTGAGTTGAACATTCTTCATCTTAAATATGCCGTGGAAGTGGCAAAAACGCGCTCTATAAGCAAAGCGGCGGAAAACCTCTACATGGGTCAGCCGAACCTCAGCCGCGCTATAAAGGAACTTGAGGAATCTCTCGGGATAACCATTTTCCGTCGTACTACCAAGGGTATCTCCATCACGCCGGACGGTGAGGAATTCCTGCAATACGCCCGCCAGATCGTCCAGAAGGTCGACGAGGTCGAGCAGATCTACCACAACGGCAGGCAGAAGAAACAGAGCTTTTCCGTGAGCGTCCCCCGCGCAAGCTACCTAAGCTACGCAATGGCGGATTTTTCGCGGTGCATCAAGGCTGGCTCTCCCGCGGAATTCTATTACTGCGAAACAAACTCGATGAACACGATAAACAGCGTTGTCAGAGAGGATTTCAATCTGGGTATAGTGCGGTATCAGGCGTCGTATGAAAAGTACTTCAGCGACCTGTTCAAGGATAAGAAGCTTGCAAGCGAAACAGTAGCGGAATTCACCTACGTCATGCTCATATCCAAGAACGACCCGCTGACCGCCAAGGATTCAGTCGGTCTGGACGACCTGGAGGATCACATCGAAGTCTGCCACGCAGACCATTATGTCCCCTCCGTGCCTATGATCGACGTCAGAAAGTCGGAGCTTACGGAGTTCGTTGACAGGCGGATATACGTCTACGAGCGCGGCACGCAGTTCGCGATACTCGGAACGGTCCCCGGAACTTTTATGTGGGTATCCCCCGTTCCGCAGAAGCTTTTGGAGGACTACGGGCTGGTTCAGCTCAAGGTCAACGGCAGCGATAAGCTCTACAAGGACGTGCTGATCTACCGCAGGGATTATCATTTGTCCGATTTCGACAAGGAATTCGTTGCCGCAGTCGACCGTTCCAGGGAGAAATACTTCGCAGTTTAGACTGGTATGCTTTTTGCTGATATAGTTATATCAATATTACATTTTACAGTCTATAAATAATGTGTTAAAATATTAACAGGTGCGAAAGGGGCATCAATATAACTATGCCCCGCACGAGTCAAAACGTCAATAAAGATCGGCAAAAAGCCGGTCAGGGCAATGGCGCTCGGAGAGTGCCGGGAAAGCCGACAGCGCCGCGGGTCAATAAACCGTCACCGCCGCCGGAGCATACCGCAGGTTCTGAATGTCCGGAGCATGTATACAAAATTTAAGGAGAAGATGACAATGGCATTTCACGAAATGGTTGACAGCGTAGAGAGCTTTGAAGCTGCTCTTAAGAAAGTCAAGGAAGCACAGCAGATTTTCTCTACCTACACACAGGAGCAGGTAGACGCAATATTCTTCGCAGCAGCTTCCGCAGCCAACAAGCAGAGAATCCCGCTTGCAAAGATGGCTGTTGAGGAAACAGGCTACGGTATTGTCGAGGATAAGGTTATCAAGAATAACTATGCAGCAGAGCACATCTACAATGCATACAAGCACACAAAGACCTGCGGAGTTATCGAGCGCGATGAAGCTTACGGTATCGAAAAGATCGCAGAGCCTATCGGCGTAGTTGGTGCGGTTATCCCTACAACTAACCCTACCTCCACTGCAATATTCAAGACCCTCATCTCTCTCAAGACCAGAAATGGTATCATCATCAGCCCTCACCCCCGTGCAAAGAAGTGCACCGTTGAGGCTGCTAAGATCGTTTACGAGGCAGCTGTTAAGGCTGGCGCTCCTGACGGCATCATTTCCTGGGTAGATGTTCCCTCCCTCGACCTGACCAACCTCCTCATGAAGGAAGTTGACATCATTCTCGCGACCGGCGGTCCTGGAATGGTTAAGGCTGCTTACTCCTCCGGTACACCTGCTATCGGCGTTGGCGCAGGTAACGCTTCCGCTATTATCGATTCTTCTGCTGATATCGTTAATGCAGTTAACTCCATCATTCACTCCAAGACCTTCGATAACGGTATGATCTGCGCAACCGAGCAGACCCTTATCGTTGACAAGACCATCTACAACGATGTCAAGAAGGAATTCGAGAAGAGAGGCTGCATGTTCCTCGACAAGAAGCAGGCTGACATGATCAGAAAGGTTATGCTCATCAACGGCGCTCTTAACGCTAAGATCGTTGGTCAGCGTCCTTACCAGATCGCTAAGATGGCAGGCTTCGAGATCCCCGAGTCCGTTAAGGTCATCATCGGTGAGGCAACTTCCCTCGAGCCCGACGAAGCATTCGGTCACGAGAAGCTCACCACTATCCTCGGTATGTACAAGTCCGAGAACTTCGACCAGGCTCTGGATATGGCTGATACACTGCTTAGAAACAACGGCGGTCTTGGTCATACTTCCGTTCTTTGGATCAACAACAACACCGAGAGAGAGAAGCTCGACAAGTGGGCAGAGAGAATGAAGGCTTGCCGTCTTATCGTTAACACTCCTTCTTCCCTCGGTGGTATCGGCGACCTCTACAACTTCAAGTTTGCTCCTTCCCTCACACTGGGCTGCGGTTCTTGGGGCGGCAACTCCGTTTCCGAGAATATCGGTGTTAAGCACCTGCTGAATGTTAAGACCGTTGCCGAGAGGAGAGAGAATATGCTGTGGTTCCGTGCACCTGAGAAGGTTTATATCAAGAAGGGCTGCCTTCCTGTTGCTCTTAAGGAGCTCAAGGACGTTATGGGCAAGAAGAGAGTGTTCATCGTAACTGACTCCTTCCTGTACAAGAGTGGCTTCACCAAGGCTATCACTGACAGACTTGATGAGATGGGCATTATCCACACCACATTCTCTGACGTTGAGCCTGATCCTTCCCTGGCTTCCGCACAGAAGGGCGCAGAGGCTATGAGAAAGTTCGAGCCTGACTGCATCATCGCTGTCGGCGGTGGTTCTGCAATGGACGCTGGTAAGATCATGTGGGTCCTGTATGAGCACCCCGAGGCTGACTTTATGGATATGGCAATGCGCTTCATCGATATCCGTAAGAGAGTTTACACCTTCCCGAACATGGGCGAGAAGGCTTACTTCATCGCTGTTCCTACTTCTGCTGGTACTGGTTCCGAGGTTACTCCGTTCGCGGTTATCACCGATCAGGATACAGGCGTTAAGTACCCGCTGGCTGACTATCAGCTGATGCCTAAGATGGCTATCGTTGACGCTGATATGATGAGAACCGGCCCGAGAGGTCTGACCTCCGCTTCCGGTATCGACGCAGTTACACACTGCCTCGAGGCTTATGCTTCCGTTATGGCTACTCCGTACACCGACGGTCTTGCACTCAAGTCCCTCCAGCTCATCTTCGAGAACCTGCCTGCTGCTTATGATTCCGCTATCTCCGGCGTTTATGATCCGGTTGCCCGTGAGAACATGGCTAACGCAGCTACCATGGCTGGTATGGCTTTCGCAAACGCATTCCTGGGTGTTTGCCACTCCATGGCTCACAAGCTCGGTGCGTTCCACCACCTGCCCCACGGTATTGCAAACGCTCTGCTGATCGATGAAGTTATCCGCTTCAACAGCGCAGAGGCTCCTGCAAAGATGGGTACCTTCTCCCAGTATACTCACCCGCACACCATGCGTCGTTATGCTGAAGTTGCTGAATTCCTCGGCGTAACCGGCAAGAATGACGAGGCTAAGGTTGAGGGTCTTATCAAGAAGATCGACGACCTTAAGGATAGAATCGGCGTTAAGAAGACCATCAAGGACTACGGCGTTGATGAGAAGGACTTCCTCAACAGACTTGACGCAATGGTTGAGCAGGCATTCGATGACCAGTGCACCGGCGCTAACCCGAGATTCCCGCTCTTCAAGGAAATCAAGCAGATGTACCTCAACGCATACTATGGTACTCACGAGAAGGTTTAATCCCCTCTCACTAAGTACACCCGTACTGATTTAACGCAGCCGGGCATGGACTTTTAGCCCGTGCCCGGCTTTGTGCTTTTGTATTCATGGAGCAATGCTCCTTGATATAAGGTGTTCTGTTTAAACGGAATACCACTATTTTTACAGGAGGATAAACTTATGTCCGAAAATATTTTAGCTGTCAGACCCGGAAAGACTATCTACCGTGAAGGCAACACTCTAGTCAAGGTATTCGACGAGAGCTACGCAAAGCCTGACGTTCTTAATGAAGCGCTCAATCAGTCACGCGTAGAGAATATTGGGATCAACGTTCCTAAGGTTCTCGAAGTCAAGACGATAGACTGCAAGTGGGCGATCGTATCTGAGTTCATCGAGGGCAAGACCCTTGCACAGCTGATGCAGGAGAATCCTGCAAAGAAGGACGAATATCTTGAAATGTTCGTTGATTTACAGATGCAGGTCCATGCAGCAAAGTGCCCTCTGCTCAACAAGCTCAAGGATAAGATGAACCGCAAGATCAGCGAAACAAATCTTGACGCTACAACTCGTTACGAGCTGCACACCCGCCTTGAGGGAATGCATGAGCACAAAAAGGTATGCCACGGCGATTTTAACCCCTCCAACATTATCGTTAAGGACGACGGAACCGCGTACATCATCGACTGGTCGCACGCAACACAGGGAAACGCTTCCGCTGATGTTGCCCGTACCTATCTGCTGTTCTGCCTGAACAATGATAAGGAAACCGCTGACAAGTACCTTGACATGTTCTGCAAGAAGAGCGATACCGCTAAGCAGTACATTCAGAAGTGGCTGCCGATCGTTGCCGCTTCCCAGTCCGTAAAGGGCAAGAAGGAAGAGCGCGATTTCCTCCTCTCCTGGGTCAATGTCGTTGAATACGAGTAAAAAGCACAAAAAAGCTGTGGCAGGAATCCTGCCACAGTTCTTTGCATAAAAAATCCCTGCGGATAACCGCAGGGATTTATCATTTTAAATCATCAGTCGAAAAGCTTTGCAAACTTGAGTGCAAACTGAACATTGCCGAAAACGTACAGGCTGCCGTTTTCAACCGCTTCCTTTACGGAAACCTTGCCGTCTGCGATTGCAAGAGCAACATCGACGGGAACAGCTGCTTCAAGATCTCTCTCGATATAGTCGTAGGGTTCAACGGAAACATTGCCGTTCTTGACCTCAATGTACATGTGCGCTTCAAACGGACCGTACAGCTTGATGTCTATCGCTGCCCTGCCTTCTTCAGCAATCTGCTTTCCGGCAGCCTTGTCGATACGCTTGTAAATTTTTGCCACTACATCGTTAACAGTTACAGGCTTGGGTTTTCTGCCAGCTCTCTTTTTTGGAGCAGTTTCAGCCTTTGCAGCGGGCTTTTCGGTTTTCTTTGCTGCGGCGGGCTTGGCAGCAGGCTTCTTTGCAGCCTTGGGAGTCACAGCAGGAGCAGCCTTAACTTCAGCAGCTTTGGTCTTAACCTCAACGGGCTTTTCTTCCACAGGCTTTACTGCTGCGGTTTTATTTGCCGGCTTTACAGCGGTTTCCGTTTTCGCGGTAGTCTTGGTCGTGATTTTCTTCTGTCTTGGCATGATCATAATTCCTTTCAATTATCCCATGGCTCGGCTGCATGGCGCACCCTGCCACTCTATATAATTATAATAACATATTTATGTCATTTTTGCAACAGTTTTTGCGAAATTCTTTTAAAAAAGTAATAAAAAATACCTGTTATCTGGAAAAATGATTCGTATCCGCTGTTTTAAAGCGTACTTTCGTCCGCTTCGCTGGTGTAACGGAATATCTCCTCTGTCGCAACGTTCTCGAAGGATTCGAAATTCTCGTCTTTTCTCATCTGGTAGTAGCTTTCTATCAGCGGAATCATTATGCAGATCACGACTGTAACGACCGCTGCAACGATGTAGATGACGATCTTCTGCTTCTTCGTCCACTTGTGGACTGGTACGGCGTCGCCCTTGACCTCGAACTGGCGCTTTTTCCCTGAATTCATGCTGCGAACGACGTAGGATTTCAGCTTGTCGTCTGCCCTGATCCTGAAGCAGAGGTCCTTGTAGCTCTTGTCAAGCGCCTGGGTAAGCTCCGCAGGGAGCTTCTCAAGTGTGGAATTAACATACCTGACGCTTTCGCCGGTCAGTTTTGCGATCTGCTCCGGCTCGAGGTCGTTCTCCCAGTGCATGTGGATAATCGCGCGCACTATGAACGGCTGGTTCAGAACTGATTCCAGCAGCTGCTGCTTTCTGGAGTCTAGCTCGATCCCGGTCAGCGTTACGGCGGAGTCGTTTATCTCCGCTTCGCGGCACATCGGATATGCTTTTCGGAGCAGGGAAAAAAGATCGGCGTTGTCGTCGATCTCCGTGCATGAATAACAATTCCGCACGAATATCTCCTTTGCGGAATTGAAATTTTTGGTCGTTATCAGCGCCAGCGCGTATATGTCGTCGGCGTAGTCGTCGATGAATCTTGTCAGTTCCATATCAGGTGTTGTGGTCGCTTACATGGAACTGCTTGAGGTTACCTATCTTCTTGCTGCGCTCTACCATGATCTGCTCGATGTCCTCAACTGTAACGCCGCGGTCGACCATCATGACGATCATGTGGTACAGCAGGTCGTTTATCTCATTTGCAAGCTCGTCCTTATCGTTGTTCTTCGCTGCGATGACCATCTCGGTGCATTCCTCGCCGCACTTCTTGAGGATCTTGTCTATTCCCTTGTCGAAAAGGTAGCAGGTGTAGGAACCCTCCTGCGGATTAGCCCTGCGGTCTACGACTACATCGTACATGTCCTTGAATGCGTCCATCATAATTTTATTCTCCTTTGTGTTTTACTTGATTCTGGTGAAAAAGCAGCTTCTGTGCCCGGTATGGCATGCAGCGCCGGTCTGTATCACCTTGATGAGCAGCGTGTCGTCATCGCAGTCAGTGTACATTTCAACGACCTTCTGGAAATGACCGGAGGTTGCGCCTTTATTCCACAGCTCCTGTCTGGAACGGCTCCAGAACCAGGTGTATCCGGTTTCCAGCGTTTTCTGGAGGCTTTCCTCGTTCATGTAGGCGAGCATCAGTACTTCGCCGTTTTCAGCGTCGGTCACTATTGCCGGGATAAGCCCGGACTTCTTAAAATACTTCTTTACGTCCATTTGTACCTTACTTTCTGAATGCTGGCTGGGAAATTATGCGGGTGGCATGTTTTCACAGCATTCTGTGCAGCATTTCCGTGTAATACCAATCTTATATAGTATACCACAAACCCGGTAAAATTGCAATACTTAATCCCACCAGAAAAACCAGACAGATGATTTTGTCAGCACGTCGGCAAGTATGCACAGCTCCTGGAAGCCCTGGTCGATAACGTCGCTGCAGAATGCGTACTGTTCCAGCGCGAGCCCGACTGCGGCACTTTTATCCTTTACAGGCTGGGCGGCAAATTCCAGAATATCGTGAGATATCACTGCCGGAACGGCTCCGAATTTCTGATACCAGTACTTTCCTGCCGCCATCATCACTTCCGGTTCCGGGCACTCGTTCCAGCCGCCGAAAGGCAGCCATGCGAAAGCCTCCCACGGCTTGTCGGTGGGGATTTTCGCCAGAACCACTTCGGCTGCCTTTTTGGTGCCGAAGTCCACAAAGCCGGACAGCCTGTCGATTTTGTCGCCGGTGTTCCCGGAATCCGTGGTGATCTCGTCCCAGTATTCGCCGTACTGCTCTTTCATTTCGCCGAGCTTTTCGGTGAACCAGCCCTGTGCGTCCGGAAGCTCGGAGTTCATCAGCTGTTCCCGGCGCTTTCCGGCGGTCATTCCAGGCTCGTCAAGCATCATGTCGAGCCATTCTGAAAGCACGTCGCTCACTACGATGATGACCGGAGTATATCCGCCCATTTCCTTTTTGGCGAAGGCGTCCTCGTAGGTCGAGTGGATAAACTGCGCCGGCTTTCCCGCCGGGAAGTATTCACACTCGCAGCCCAGCCAGTCAATTATCTTCTGCGCGTTTGCGCTCGGTTTTGCAGAGAAAAGTCCCATGTCAGACCCTCGCAGATGTTCTTACCGGAATGTTGTGCTGACGGAGGTGTTCCTTTACCTCGTCCACGGTCAGCTCACCGAAGTGGAACAGCGACGCTGCAAGCGCCGCGGAGCTTGCAGTCTTTTCGAAAACCTCCGAAAAGTGGTTTATAGAGCCGCAGCCGCCGCTCGCGATGACCGGTATCTTCACGCGGCTGCACACGAAGTTCAGCATATCCAGGTCGAATCCGCCGCGCACGCCGTCGGTGTCTATGGAATTCAGGCATATCTCGCCCGCGCCGCGTTCTTCGATTTCCTTTACCCAGTCGCCGAGGTCGAGGTTCATATCCACTCTGCCGCCGTTGATGAACACGCTGTAGCCGCCCTTGCCGTTACGCTTCGCGTCAATACCTACGACCACGCACTGGCTGCCGAATATCTCGGCAGCGTCGCTGATGAGCTTGGGATTCTTGACCGCCTGGGAATTTACCGAAACCTTATCGGCTCCGGCGCGGAGAGTGTCGCGGAAATCCTGAACGGAGCCGATACCGCCGCCGACGCACAGCGGAACGAAAACCTGCTGCGCGGTGCGCTTGACAACGTCGAGCATAACTCCCCTGCCCTCGTAGGACGCGGTTATATCGTAGAAAACCAGCTCGTCCGCGCCCTGGCGGTTGTATTCTATCGCAAGCTCCACCGGGTCGCCGACGTCCTTGATACCCTCGAAATTTACGCCCTTAACTACCTTACCGTTACGGACATCAAGGCACGGGATTATTCTTTTAGCTAACATGGCTGCTCCTTTACTTCGAAAGACGTACAGCCTGCGCTAGGTCAAGGCTGCCGGAATAGATGGACTTGCCGCAGATGGCTCCGTATATTCCGTTCTTTTTCAGCGTCTTTATGTTGTTGATGGTCTTTATCCCGCCGCTCGCGATCACGTTTCCGCCGAGGGGCGCAAGCGTTTCCTGGAGCTTTTTCGTCTTGAAGTGGTTCGGGCGGCTGAGGGTGCCGTCCTTGTCTATATCCGTGAAGATGAAGTACTGGACTCCTGCGCGGCACATCTCCACGCCCAGGTCGATGTAGTTCACTCCGCTGGTTTCAAGCCAGCCCTCTGTTGCGACGAAGCCGTTCTTGGCGTCGATACCTACCGCGATACGTCCCTTGAATTCCCTGGCGGCGCGTTTTACGAATTCCGGGTCCTTTACAGCTGCCGAGCCGATTATTACCCTGGAAATACCCGCGTTGAGGTACATTTCCACGGTGTCAAGGCTGCGAATGCCTCCGCCGACTTCTACTTTGAGCTTGGTGTGCTTTGCAACGTCGATGAAAATGTCCTTGTTCTGCTGGGTCGCGTCCTTTGCGCCGTCCAGGTCGACCATGTGCACCCACTCCGCACCGGACGCCTCAAAGCCCCGCGCGGTTTCCATGTAGCTGTCCGCTACTTTCTGCAAGGTACCGTAGTCGCCCTTGAAAAGCCGGACGCAGTTGCCGTCCTTTATATCTATTGCAGGTAATATTACCATTCATTTTCTCCTTTTATGAAGGTGTATTGCGTAAAGCAAAACTTTTACGCAATAGTATACTATAATTCAGCAAAACAGCGTAAAATATTCAGTCCGGTTTCGCCGCTTTTCTCCGGGTGGAACTGCGCGCCGTAGACATTGCCGCAGAAAACGAGCGCCGGAACTTTCATTCCGTAATCGCACCACGCCGCGATGTATTTGCTGTCGCAATCCGCCGCGTAGCTGTGCACAAAGTAAACATACTCGCCGTCCGCGCACCTGTCGAGGAGCTTGCAGGGAACGTTCTTTTCAAGGGAATTCCAGCCGATGTGCGGTACGGGAAGGTCCCCTGCCGGCTGCATGAGCCTTACGCTGCCGGGGATAAGTCCCAGACCGTCCGTTTCGCCGAATTCGTAGCCCTTCTCGAACAGCATCTGCATTCCGAGGCAGATTCCGAGCAGCGGCTTTTTCTGCACTTCCTCCCTGATAACGCTGATGAGCCCGGTTTCACCGAGCATTCTCATCGCGTCCGGGAATGCTCCCACGCCGGGAAGTATCAGGCGGTCGGCTGCCCTTAGGTCGTCGGCGCTGTTGGTTATCTTGTTTTCCAGCTTGAGGAAGTCAAGCGCGTTCTTCACGCTGAAAAGGTTTCCCGCGCCGTAGTCAATTATCGCGATCATAGTGTCGTTCCTTTCGTATTCAGGAATATCCTGTCGGAATTCAGCTTTACATGCTCCATGATATGTCCGATGTTACCTTCACCGGCGTACTGCGTCATATCGAAGAAGTCGCAGTCCAGCCCGCTCCAGAACAACGGATTCTCGTCGCCATTCACTGCGACTTCACGAATCAGCTGACCCGCGTAGACCTCCACATAGCATGGGTCGAGCGGATAGCTGAAATCCATCAGGTGGATAAGTTTTATATCCCGTTCAGATATCCCCGTTTCCTCGGATAGCTCGCGGTAGGCGGCGTGCTCGCCGCTCTCGCCAGGCTCTATCTTGCCGCCGACATAGTTTATCAGTCCCTTGTAAGGTTCCTTTATCCGGCGGCACATGAGCATTTTCTTTCTGTCCGGCGAGAAAACCACGATGAGGTTGTAGCCCTGCATTACAGAACTCCCTTTGTGGATACAACGGAGCCGTCGGTGTTGCGCTTTACTGCTGCCTTGAGGGCATACGCGAGCGCCTTGAACAGAGCTTCTATCTTGTGATGATCGTTGCTGCCGTACTCTACGCGAAGGTGCAGGGTTATCCCCGCATTGAACGCGAAAGAACGCATGAACTCCTCGGTCAGGCAGGTATCGAACTCCCCTACCCTCTCGTTAGTGAACTGTGCGTTGAACACAAGGAACGGTCTTGCGCTGATGTCCAGCGAGCAGAACGCCAGCGATTCGTCCATCGGAATGAACGCGCTGCCGTATCGCATGATCCCGGACTTGTCGCCCAGGGCTTCCCTGAACGCCATGCCCAGGACTATCCCGATATCCTCGGTGGTGTGGTGTCCGTCAACGTTCAGGTCGCCGTCGCATTTCACAGTGAGCGAGAATCCGCCGTGGACTGCCAGCGCAGTCAGCATGTGGTCGAGGAATCCAATCCCGGTGTCAATGCTGACGCTGCCGCTGCTGTCGAGGTCGAGCTTTATGCTGATGTCGGTTTCTTTGGTTTTTCTGGTTATTTCTGCGGTCCTGTTCATATCGTTCTCCCGTCAGTTTTCCTTGCGGACCTTGATGGAATTTGCGTGAGCGGTGAGCTTTTCACGCTCTGCGATGAGGATAATGTCGTCCGCGGCGTCAAGCAGCGCTTCCTTGGTGTAGCAGATGTAGCTGGAGCGCTTTACGAAGCTGTCCACGCCGAGCGGGGAGAAGAAGCGTGCGGTACCGCTGGTGGGAAGAACGTGGTTCGGACCTGCGTAGTAGTCGCCGAGGGGCTCGGGGGAATACTGACCGAGGAACAGCGAGCCTACGTTGTCTATCTTGCCGATGTATTCCGTGGGGTTCTCGGCAACGACTTCCATGTGCTCCGGAGCGAGCTTGTTTGCAAGCTCTATGGCGTAATCCTTGTCCTCGCTGACGATTATTGCGCCGTAGTTGGTCATGGAGTAGTCGATGATGTCCTTTCTGGACAGGTATGCGGACTGGCGCTCTATCTCCGCCTGGGTGCGCACTGCGATATCCATGCTGGTGGTTATCATGATGGCGCTTGCAAGCTTGTCGTGCTCCGCCTGGGACATGAGGTCGGCTGCGAGGTAGACCGGGTTAGCGGTTTCATCGGCGAATACGAGTATCTCGCTGGGGCCGGCGAACATGTCTATATCAACGGTTCCGTAGAGCAGCTTCTTGGCTGTGGCTACGAAGATGTTGCCGGGGCCCACTATCTTGGAAACCCGCGGGATCTCCTCGGTGCCGTATGCGAGAGCCGCTACAGCCTGCGCGCCGCCCGCGAGATATATCTTATCTACTCCGCAGAGCGCAGCAGCTACCAGGATATCCTTGTTAGCCGTGCCGTCCTTGAGCGGAGGAGTTACCATGATTATCTCCTTGACGCCGGCGATCTTCGCCGGGATAGCGTTCATCAGTACGGAGGACGGATAAGCTGCCGTGCCGCCGGGTACATAAAGACCTACGCGGTCCAGTCCTCTCACGCGCTGACCCATGATAACGCCGTTTTCCTCGGTCACGCAGAAGCCCTCGCGCTTCTGTCTGGTGTGGAATGCGGTGATGTTCTCAACGGCGTTCAGCATTGCATTGACGAATTCCGGGCTGTTCTCGTTCGCCTCGGTGAGCGCGTCCTGGATAGCCTCGTCGGGTACTCTGTAGTACTGCGCGTTGGGGCAGTCGAACTTTGCGGTGTAGCTCTTTACGGCTGCGTCGCCGTTTTCCTTTACGTCTGCGAGGATAGCGCGGACGGTCTTTTCAACGTCCGCATTTACCTGACCTGCGCGCTTCTCGACCTCTGCAAGGAACTGCTTTTCCTCGCCGTCTGCCTTGATTATCCTAATCATTATAAATTCTCCTCTATCTGCTTAACTATTTCAGCGATACGCTGCTGCTTTAATTTCATGCTTACTGTGTTGACGATAAGCCGCGCCGAGATGGGAGCAACGTCCTCCCAGACCTCCAGCCCGTTTTCCTTGAGCGTGGTCCCGGTTTCGACGATATCCACGATGGCGTCCGCAAGTCCTACCAGCGGAGCCAGCTCAACGGAGCCCTCTATCTTCACGATGTCGATGTCCATGCCCTTGTTTTCAAAGAATGCACGGGTGACTTCCGGGTATTTCGTCGCGATAGTCTTGATGCCGTAGCCCTCATAGAAGTTGTTGCCCTTCTTGCCGGCGAGCGCGAATTTGCACCTGCCGAATCCGAGGTCGCTTATCTCAAAGAACTTGCCGCCGTGCTCCATTATCGTGTCCTTGCCGACTACGCCGATATCGCACACGCCGTGCTCAACATATGTAATTACGTCCGCCGCCTTTGCCAGAACGACTTCGATGTTCTCGCCGGGAATGTTGAGGATCAGCCGCCTGCCCTTGTCGCGCAGCTCCGATACATCGTAGCCTATCTTGTCGAGCAGGTCGACGGTCTTGTTTTCGAGTCTGCCCTTGGTCAGGGCTATCCTGATGGTCTTGTTCTTCATGATTCAGACCTCCTTTACGGTGACTGCCGAATTTGCTCCGACAATATCCATGCGGTGTATACCGTGCTGCTTTGCGTATTCAGCCGCTTCCTCCTCGGTGGCGCTTAGTGAATTGAACACCGTCAGCCCCTCGCCTATGAGCTTTGCGCAGTGAGCAAGTCCGAGAGTTTCGCAGCCGCTCATGCTGAATACCAGAACGTCAGCCGGTCTGGTGAGCGGCTCGTGTACGCTCTTGAGCAGTACCTTTGCCGCAGCTTCAACGTTGACCGCGAATCCTACCGCCGTGGAGTTCCTGCCAAAATCGCCGAGCAGCGTGTCGTATCTGCCGCCGGAGAGCACCGGAAGCCCGTAGCCCTCGACATATCCGCGGAACAGAATGCCCGTGTAGTAGTCCTTCTTATGTGCAAGCCCTAGGTCGACCTTTATCTTGCCGGAGTACCCCATGGAGCACAGCGCGTCGTAGGTTTCTCGCAGGGTGTTCAGCTTTGTGCGCAGCTCCTTGCTGTACATGTATTTCTCTGCCGCTTCGAAAACCTCCGCTTCGCCGAACAGCGACGGGAGCACCTTTACTGCTTCCGCAGCGCTGCATGAGATTCCCTCCAGCGCTTCGTTCAGCGCGGGATAATTCTTGGTTTCTATGAGCGTATGGATAAGCTCCGCTTTTTCCTCGGGGAGGTTCAGGTCCTCTACGACGGTGCGGAAGATCCCGCTCTCGCCTATCTCAAGGCGGAAGTCCTCGTCGACCGCGAACAGAGCCTGCGCCGCAAGCGAAAGCGCTTCGTAATCCGCCGCCTTGCTCTCGCCGCCGAGTATCTCGATATCGACCTGGGTGAATTCGTCGTCCCTGCCGCTGTTCTTCGGGTTAACCATGAATATGCTCTGGTTGCAGTACAGCTTGAGCGGGAGCTTTTCAGCGCGGAGTCTGGTCGCCGCCAGTCTTGCTATCGGCATGGTGTTATCCGGACGGAGCACCATCAGGCGGTTCTTGCCGTCGACCAGCTTGTACATCGTTTCAGACGGGAAATAATGCACCTTGCCGTTGAATACCTCGTAGAATTCCAGTCCCGGGGTTATCACCTCGGAGTAGCCGTATGCAGTAAATATCTTTCTAAGCTTTTCCTGGATAGTGCGCTTTGCTATGCACTCGTCGAAAAGCTGGTCCCGGGTACCCTCCGGGGTGAGAAGGTCGTATCTTTTCACTTTGAATTTCCTCCGCTTTAGTGTAGTAACGTGCTATCACGCTATCATATTACTCTAATATTATAACGCATTAAAGCGGAGTTGTCAAGAACATGCAGATTTTTTGGCAATTTGCATAAATCGGCTCAACAACTCCGCTGTATAAATCACATATCAAACAAGGACATCTGCGCGGAATTCGGGATATCTCCGAACACGCCCATTTCTTTCATCTTGTCGATGACCGTGCTGTTCAGACCGCTCTGCTGCTGGATATCGTCGATACACATGTAATTACCCGCGTCGACGACCTCCTTGAGCTTGAACGCTGCGTTGGAGCCGCAGCCCGCAATCGACAGGTACGGCATTCGCAGCTTGCCGTCCTCGATGTGGTAGGTCGCCGCTCCGGAGAGCTTCGCGTCCACAGGCAGAACGCCTATCCCGCGGCACATCATCTCGTTGACGAGCAGCAGCGCGTCCAGCGTCCCCTTTTCCTTTACGCCGATGTTCGGCATTGCCTGAAGCTCACGGATACGGTTCTTTACCGCTTCCTTGCCGCGCAGGACAACGTCAAGCTCGATGTTTTCAGTGTGCTTCGTCAGCGTTGCCGCGTAGAACTCGCAGGGTCTGTTTATCTTGAACCAGCAGAGCTTTACCGCAGAGGTAACATACGCGGCAGCGTGCGCTTTCGGGAACATGTACTTTATCTTCTTACAGCTCTCGACGTACCAGTCCGGAACGTTGTTGTCCTTGAACGCCTGGTAGATGGTGTCGTCGAACAGCTTCGTCGCGTTGCCCTTTCGGGTTATCTCCATTATCTTGAACGCAAGGCTCGGCTCGACGCCCTTGTGGAGCAGGTAGACCATGATGTTGTCACGCGTACCGATGACCTCGGAAATCGTACAGGTGCCGTTCTTGATGAGGTCCTGCGCGTTGCCCAGCCAAACGTCCGTGCCGTGCGACAGACCGGATATCTGGAGCAGGTCGGAGAAGTTCTTCGGTCTTGCGTCCTGAAGCATCTGCATTGCGAACGGCGTGCCGAACTCCGGTATACCGTAGGTGCCGCAGGGTGCGAAAATGTCCTCCGGAGTTACGCCGAGCGGCTCGGTGGATACAAACAGGTCGTAGATAGCGCGGTCTGTGGTGGATACGTCCGCTATCTTCATTCCGGTCATGTCCTCGAGGTGCTTGTACAGGGTCGGGACATCGTGTCCCAGCTCGTCAAGCTTTAATATAGTATCGTGCAGCGCATGGAAGTCGAAGTGGGTGGTTATCATGTCGCTGTCGGTCTTGTCGGCGGGGTGCTGTACCGGAGTGAAGTCGTAGACCTCGTAGTCGTTAGGCACAACGACCATTCCGCCCGGGTGCTGCGACGTGGTGCGCTTGACACCGGTGCAGCCTATGGAAAGGCGCTCCATCTCGGCGTTGTTGAACTCTATTCCGCGCTCCTCGCAGTACTTCTTTACGAAGCCGTATGCAGTCTTGTCCTGGACTGCGGAGATAGTACCCGCCTTGAATACATGGTCCTTACCGAACAGCTCTTCAGTGTAGCGGTGTACCTTGCCCTGTACCTCGCCGGAGAAGTTAAGGTCGATATCAGGCGCTTTATCTCCCTTGAATCCCAGGAACGTTTCGAACGGGATATCGTGCCCGTCGCGTATCATGTCGATACCGCAGTTCGGGCAGTTCTTCTGCGGGAGGTCGAAGCCGGAGCCGACCGAGCCGTCGGTCACGAACTCGTTGTAGCGGCACTTCGGGCAGCGGTAATGCGGAGCGAGGGGGTTTACCTCGGAGATACCGGACATTATCGCAACGAACGACGAACCTACCGAACCTCTGGAGCCTACCAGATATCCGTTGTCCTCGGAGTATTTTACAAGCTTCTGCGCGATCATGTAGAGCACGGAGAATCCGTACTTGATGATGGCGTCAAGCTCCTTTTGCAGGCGCTTTGTAACTATTTCGGGTATCTTTCCCTCGTAGCCGTACCAGTTCATCGCCCTGGTCCAGCAGAGGTCCTGGAGCTCCTGCTCCGCGCCCTCGATGGACGGCGTGTAGGTCCCCTTGGGGATAGGGCGGATATCGTCGACCATGTCGGCGATGGCGTTAGGATTGGTTATTACGACTTCCTTCGCCTTTTCCGCGCCGAGGTAGCTGAATTCCTCAAGCATCTCGTCGGTGGTGCGCAGGTACAGCGGAGCCTGATTGTCCGCGTCCTTGAAGCCCTGTCCTGCCTGGAGTATTTTACGGAATATTCCGTCCTCCTTGTTCATGAAGTGGACGTCGCAGGTCGCTACGACCGGCTTTCCGAGCTTCTCGCCGAGCTTTACGATACGCATGTTGAGCTGGCGCAGACCCTCGTCGTCCGCGACTCTGCCCTCACGGACGAGGAACTCGTTATTCGCAATGGGCTGTATCTCGAGGTAGTCGTAAACAGACGCTATCTTCTCGATCTCCTCCTGGCTCTTTCCGTCGAGTATAGCGCGGAACAGCTCGCCCGCCTCGCAGGCGCTTCCGACTATCAGACCCTCGCGGTGCTTTTGCAGTTCGGACAGCGGTACGCGGGGCTTCCTGTAGAAGTAGTTCAGGTTGGAATAGGATACGAGCTTGTAGAGGTTCTTTAAGCCTGCCTGGTTCTTCGCCAGGATTATCATGTGATAGGTGTTGAGCTTCTTTACGTCAACGTTTCCGAGTATGGAATTGAAGTCGCCGAATTTCTCCAGGGGGTGTCCCTTGCAGGATACGGTCACAAGCGAGATGAATATCTTGGAGAGCATCTCCGCGTCGTCGATGGCGCGGTGATGGTTGAAGTCGCCCAGCTTGAACTCCTTGGCGACAGTGTCCAGCTTGAAATTCTTGAGGTGCGGGAGAGCCGCTCTTGCAAGCTTCAGCGTGTCGGCGTAGCGTACGTCGTAGGTCAGACCCTGGCGCGCGCAGGCGATTTTTATAAAGGAGGTATCGAAATCAGCGTTGTGCGCGACAAGCACGCCCTTTCCGGCGAACGCGATGAACTTCTCAAGCGCTTCCTTTTCGGAGGGAGCGTCCTCGACCATTTCGTCGGTTATGCCGGTCAGTTCGGTTATGTTTGCGGGGATAGGGCGCTCGGGGTTCACAAATGTCTGGAAGCGGTCAACGACCTGCATGTTGTTGAGCTTTATGGCGCCTATTTCGGTAATCCGGTCAAGTTCGCGGCTTAATCCGGTGGTTTCTATATCGAATACGATAACGTCGCCGTTTATCGGGCATTCGTTGCAGCCGGAAACGAGCGCGTCAGAGTCGTTGACAAAATACGCCTCCATGCCGTAGATTATCTTGAATTCGCCGCCGTCCTTGCGTATCTTCTCGACGGTGTTCATTGCTTCCGGGAACGCCTGTACGTTTCCGTGGTCGGTTATCGCTATCGCCTTGTGTCCCCAGGCAAATGCCTGCTTTACCAGGTCGCCGGCAGGGGTTATCGCGTCCATATCCGACATGGTGGTATGCAGGTGGAGCTCCACGCGTTTTTCTTCCGACTTGTCCTTGCGTTTCTTGGTCTTGACCGACGCGATGGAATAGGGACGGATATTCAGGCACTTCGCAAATGTATCGAACTCAAACTTACCGGTGACGATTATAGCCTTACCGGGCTTTATGTTGCTCTTTATCGTGTCGGCGTTCTCGACCGGGGTGATTATCTTTAATATCTCGGAGGAGGTCTTGTCGGAGAAGTACGCGGTGAAAATAAATGTGTTTCCATCGCGGGAGGTCTTGTCCTCGGTCTTGAAAACCTCGCCCCAGAGCGTGACTTCGTCGCCCTCGCCGAACTGCTCCGCCATCTGGAGGGGAGCTTCGCTTATTCCTTTTCCGTAGAAAAGCGTTGCCGTACTGTCGAGCTTGTCCGACTCGAACGGGAGCTTTATCTCCTTGGGTTCCTTGAGGACCGCCGCGCCGCGTCTGCCGCCGCCCTTTCCGTTACCGCCCTGGAACCGCTTTTCCCCGGAGGGAAACGGCGCGGGCGCTTCAGACAGGGTTATCTTGGGAAGCGGAGCGCTCTGCTCCTTTTCGAGGTACTCCGCGATGTTCACTTCGGAATTCCCCGTGAAAACCACATGCAGGCGCTTTTTGAAGAATCCTGCTATCATGCGCTGTATTGCGGTATCTATACCCATCTTGACCAGGATATCCCTGCCGCCGGAGCGCAGTGAAATTTCGCAGGTTTCGCCGTCGTCGCTTATCTCCGCGCCGTCAAGATATCCGTTTACGGAGCCGTTCCTGTCCTTGAGCACCGCGATTATTTCATAGATGTAGTCAGGTGTGTAGAGCGATTCATGGTAGCTCGGGAAAAGCTGTATCTTTGCCCCGCCGGTCGCGGAGGAAAGCTGCTTTTCGGCGGTCAGCAGCTCCGCAGCCGGGCACAGCTCGTCCATCGCAATGTTTATCAGGAGATCCTTGCTCTGCTGGTTGTGTATTATCTTGAGCACAGTGCCCTCCGCAACTGACTGCGGGAGAGTCAGCCCCTCAAAAAGCTCGTTCAGCTTTGCTGACATCTGATCCTTCCTTTCTTTTGCTTTACAGCAGATCTATTTCTTTCTTCAATTCTTCAAGAAGTTTGTCCTCGGGTACCTTGCGGAGCACCTTTCCCTTTTTGAAAAGTATGCCCTCACCGATCCCTCCGGCGATACCGATGTCGGCTTCACGCGCCTCGCCGGGACCGTTCACTACGCAGCCCATCACCGCTACCTTTATCGGCTTGTCTATCCCGGCGCAGAGCTTCTCGACCTGCTCCGCAAGCGGAATGAGCGCTATCTTCGTGCGGCCGCAGGTAGGGCACGCAACTATCTGTACGCCTGTTCCGATATCGCAGGCGCGGAGGATATCCTTTGCGGCGTAGATCTCCTTCACCGGGTCGGCTGTGAGCGAAACGCGTATAGTATCGCCGATCCCGTCGCAGAGCAGCGAACCGATCCCGACTGCGGACTTGATGATTCCCATGCGTTCGGTCCCCGCCTCGGTCACTCCGAGGTGCAGCGGGTAGTCCACCTGCTGCGCGAGCAGCCTGTAAGCCGCGATCATCAGCTTCACGTCGGAGGACTTTATGCTGATGACGATGTCGTCAAAGTCGCAGTCATTCAGCAGCTTTACATGTCCGAGGGCGCTCTCCACCAGCGCCTCCGGAGTGGGGCTGCCGTACTTCTCGAGCAGTCTGCGCTCCAGCGAGCCGGAATTCACCCCGATACGGATCGGGACGCTGTGCTTCCTGCATGCGTCGGCAACAGCCTTAACGCGGTCAACGCCGCCGATGTTTCCGGGATTTATGCGCACCTTGTCAACGCCCGCTTCCACGGCGGCGAGCGCTATCCTGTAATCAAAATGAATGTCGGCTACGACCGGGATATCCACCGCGTTTTTCAGCGCGGGGATCAGCTTTACATCGTCAAGGGTCGGGATCGCAGCGCGGATCATCTCGCAGCCCGCCGCTTCAAGCTCCTTTGCCTGGCGAACGCTGCCGTCAACGTCCTCGGCGGGAACGTTCAGCATGGACTGAATGTAGATTTTGCCGTCGCCAAGCAGCAGACCGCCGACTTTTACTTTCTTCTTACTCAATTGAAACCTCCGCTGATAAGCTTTGAAATATCTCCGAACGTCACCACAAGCATAAGCACCATAAGCAGGCCGAATCCCACCAGGTGGACAACGCCCTCGATTTCAGGCTTGAGCGGCTTGCGGCGTATCGCCTCGATAAGCAGGAACAGGAACCGGCAGCCGTCCAGCGCCGGGATAGGCAGCAGATTGAAAACTCCGACGTTGATCGTTATGAACGCGAACAGATAGCAGAACGACGGAAGCCC
>CAKSHG010000014.1 GCA_934456315.1 uncultured Oscillospiraceae bacterium
TGCAGAGAGAATTTTTCTATTATCCGTGTATTGACATTAGCAGTATTTATATGTTATAATCAATATGGTGAACTGCACACATAACAAAAAGGCAGGCAGGGAGTAAACCCTTAAAAATCACAGTTGGAGGGGACGACACCCATGACAAAAAACGGAGCCGATTCAGGCAACACTAACCAGACCGTCGCTGTGCAGTCACAGGACGGCGAAAACATCGGTCTTACCTACCCCAGAAGGGCGGCGGGACTGGTCAAAAAAGGTCGGGCACGTTTCGTGAACGACAATACTATTCGTCTGACAGGCGTGTCCGATGTAATACATACGGAGGACATCAAGATGGATAATATAAATACCCTTAACGAAAACAAGAACGAACAGCGCGTAAACAGACTCCTTTTCAATGCGAGGGAGTGGTCTTTCAACAAGGACTGCCAGAAGTCCAACGTTGGAAACCGCAGCTTCATGCAGGGACCTGACGGAGAACTCGCTGAAGCCTACACCATCGGTGACTGGAGCTACAAATGGACGGAGATCGTTTCAAAAAACCTGATACTGCCCAAGAACACCACGCACACGTTAACGTTCTGGCTCAACGGCGGCGAAAACGACAGAAATGACGAAGTCTGCCGGTTCGTAGTAGTTTACAACAACGACTGCGATAACTGCTATACCTATAACCTCAACCGCAATTTCATAAAGCCGCTCAAAAAGGTCAACGGCTGGGAGCTGTACGAGATACCGTTCATCACCGGAGATAACGAATACACCCAGCTGCGGTTCGTGGCTATGAGAGCGTACATGACGGTGCTTTCCGCGAAGCCTGCTGAAGCATACGCGGACCTGCCGGACAGCGTCGACGAATTCGAAAGCGAACGTCCGCAGCGGCACAACATCGTGTTCGCAGACGGCTGGCCCACGAATACATGGTACTCTACCAGGGAGCTGCGCAAAAAATACGGCAACAATAACGCCGCAGCAGGCAATGTCCAGCAGCCTGTTGGTAACTTTGGCATCAGGGACATACGGGCACAGGCTGACGCTCTGGTCGGAACCACGACAAACACGATCGGAGAGATCACCGATAAGGTGAACAGCATGGCGGGCGTTTCTGCCACTCTGAGTTTTGAAATAAGTCAGGCGGTGAGCGAAGCACTGAACGGCGTTGGAAACCCCAACGATGTTGATGTTGAAGAAATTTGCAGCAATATCGTGGAACAATTCAGCGACAGAATAGAAAGCATGGTCGATGAAATAACCACCGCAGTAGAAGGAATGACAGGCGCATTTGAAGAGATGCGCGATTCTCTTGACGACATCAGCGAGAACCAAGGGTAATATCCACAATTAAATACGACCGCCCCCTTGCGAAAGCAAGGGGGTCAATTGTTCTGACTTCGATTTATTGTCAGAACTAACAACGAAGCACGCCAAACATTGGTCAATTTGACACTTGACAAGGGATTCGAATATTGTTATAATACAATCACACCAATGGTGGTGTCAATATAATAACGGAGGTAATATAATGAAAAAGAAGATTCTACCCAAAATGACGGCTTTTATTATAATGCTGTCTGTACTGACGCTAAGCTTAAGCGTATATGCTGCCGATACATTTAATACGATTTATTCAGGCACACTAAAAGCCTCAAATAAGGTTTATATGACCATATCATCAGATGATGTATCAATGACAAAGGTCATATACCCAAACGGTAACGGTAATAGTTTCTTAACAATATCCAATGCATCATCGTTCAAATTTAATTCACTAGAATTCGTAGCCTCATATTCAGGTAACGGTAAATTCACTGACTATGATGGTAAATTTCTTTCAACGGCAATAGGACCGATCATTATTGAAACTCGCGACATTACGCCCAAGTATGTATTCGGTTTCCTAACTGGTGTAACCATTGTCTATAACGACATGACTTACAGCAGTACATAATAACCATTGCAATTTGATTTACAAGGAGGATCAATTATGAAGAAAACTATCTTATCCCTCACAGTACTGTTTTCGCTGGCGCTCACAGGCTGTGTCGCCGCCTCTGCCGATGATAATCACCCGGCAGGCGGGCATTCCGAAGTGGACGTTGACCTCGCGGACGGTTACTACACCAATGACAAAGACAACAGCTATATTCACATCACAGACGGTAAAATAGAGCTCTGCGGATACGACATTGAGAGTGAAATAAGAAAAGAATACGACAGCATAACCGATGATAAGGTAAGCTTTGAAGAATACCTTGCTAATTCCGAGGAGCTGTTTGAGGAAAAGACAAAGCTACAGTCTTTCACCCCGGTATGCTTTAATAAAATGGGCGAAAATGGCGAGGACATGACGCTGCTTGTTGTGAATTACGATTTCGCCAAAGACAATGGGACCTACACAGGGTACACCCTAAACCCCGATGGTACGATAAAAATACTTGACAACACCTACTCATTCAGTTCTACGGAGCTAACTGACTGACAGCTTATCCGTCCACCTGCACGCCATGTATTATCATGGCGTGTTTTTTTATATAAAGGACTAATATTCCGGAATATTTCCGCAATAAATTCCCACAATATTGCTGTTGAATTTATTGAAAGGAATGAAGCCCATGAAGAAATATATAGCCCTCGCAATAGCCTGCGCCGTTCTGACTGCGGGAGTGTCATACCTCCCCGCAGCCGTCGAGGCCAGCGTACCCGCAGCCGTGTCCATCTCCCCGACCGAGGTGTACTACAGCGAAACAATAAACACCAGCGGCTCCCTGTGCTACATCGGGCAGGGTGACGTTACCTCTGCCCTGCCGCTGGTGCTTAGCGAATTTGCGGTCGGAGAGGGAGATCATGTCGAAGTCGGCGATGTGATAGCCCGGGTAGACCGCAAGGCGTCCGAAACGTTCATCAGCAGCCTTGGCAAGGTATCCCAGCTTGCCGCCGCTACGGCAAGCCTGTCTACCGCGATGTCGCTTATCCCCGATGAAGTGACCGCCGACCGCGCTGGTACAGTTATCTCCACTGCGGGCGCAGGCGCGGCAGTGGAGTCCGGAACAAGCATTGCGACCATCGCGGGAACTGACTCACTGGTGCTTGCCGCCGCCGTCAGCGAGCTGAATATTGCAAGGATAGAAACCGGCCAGCCGGTGGAGTTCACACTCTCCGCCTACCCCGACGATGTGTTCACCGGAAAAGTTTCTAAAATTGCCGGCTCTGCCCGCAGCCAGTACAGCGGAGCGGTACTCGAAACCGTCGTGGACGTGCTGATAACCCCCGACGACGATGACTCGCGGCTGCGCTCCGGTCTTACGGCAGACGTGCGGTTTCAGCTCTCCGACCCGCGGAAAATATGCGTGCTCCCCTATAACGCTATAGGTCAGGACGAGGAGGGAGAATACGTCTACCTGCTGGAAAACGGCGCCGCAGTCAAGCACAAAATTTTCACCGGAGCGGAATTTGCCGACGGAACCGAGGTAATAAAAGGAGCCACCATCTCCGATAAAGTATTTCTCGACCCCGAGGACATTTCCCTAAGCCGCTATGTGAGGATAGAACAATGAGCATACTTTCCACCCTGACGAGCATATTCCGCAGCCGTACACGCTCCCTGCTGACGATGGCAGGGATAGCGGTCGGCGTTTTCTCCGTGGTGATGGTGTCCACCGTTGGCACGATAGGCACCCAGGAAGTAAGCTCGACGCTGATAACTATGGGCGTGGATACGCTGCTGGTACAGGCGGCGAACAAGAGCGTTTCCGTGACCCTGACAGACGACGATGTTTCCCTTGTCCGCAGAGTTGACGGCGTGAACGACGTCATGCCGCTCATGGCGTCCATGACCGAGGCGAAGATGATAGGCAGGCGGCTTGACTGCTACGTCTGGGGAGTCGACAAATCAGCGGACCGGCTGATATCCCTTGAAGCCAAGCATGGCAGGCTGATAAACAACAGCGACTCCGCCGCGAATCTCAAGGTATGCGTTATCGACGAGCAGTTTGCGCAGCGCTCCTACGGCAGAAGCAACATTGTCGGAAAGAAGCTCAACATCTTCCTTGGCGGGAAATATCACGAATTCGAGATAATCGGCGTGGCAAGCTCCGGGCTGTCTAGCCTGCAAGGCATGCTGTCGAATATCATGCCGGGGTTCATGTATATCCCGATAAGCACCATGCAGCAGCTCACCGGACGCTCCACCTACGACAAACTTGCGGTAAAGATATCCGACATGGATACTGACCAACCGGTCGTGGAGGCCGTCAGCGCCGCCCTGGACCGCGCCAACAACACCACCGACGGTTACATCGTCAACAATCTGCTCTCACAGAAATCACAGCTTGACGATATTCTTAGTATCGTTACCACCGCGCTGTCGCTGGTAGCCGGGATATCCCTTGCAGTATCCGGTATCTCGATAATGACAACAATGCTGATGAGCGTCACAGAACGCACCCGTGAGATCGGGATCAAACGCTCCATCGGCGCGACCAGCCTGGATATCTGCCGGGAGTTCCTCGCGGAAAGCGTACTGCTTACGATACTCGGCAGCGCCGCCGGAACCGCCGCCGGGCTTCTCATTTCCGGTATCGGCTGCATTATCGTGGGCGTTCCTTTTCAGGTAAATCCCGCAATGATAGGCGTCGCAGCGCTTGCCTCCGGAGTGGTGGGCGCACTGTTCGGAGCCTATCCGGCTTACAAGGCGGCTTCCCTAGACCCGGTGGAAGCCCTGCGAATGTAACAAAGCAAGAGAAAAGGCAGAGCCTGACGGCCCTGCCTTTTCCATTTATATTGGGGGGAGAGAGGTTATCGTGAAATACGGTAATACATGCGCCTGAAAACGCGCTCTCCGATTGGTAAACCTTACTTAGCCTTGATCTTGTAGATCTTGGAGGCATTGGAATACAGCTTCTTGCCGTTGATGGTGACATAGGACTTGACATAGTAGTAATATATCTTGCCCTTGACAGCCGTGCCGTCAGTAAATGTCATATCGTCAGGGTCGTCAGAAACTATATTGGTGAGGGACTTGCCCTTGCCCTTTGCGGAGTTGCGGCGGTATACCTCGTAACCCTCTGCGTAATCCGAAAGATCCCACTCGAGCACGATACCGTCCGTTGTGGACTTTCTGTAGGTGATCACAGGCTTTGACGGACGAACCTTTACGGTTATGGTGCGCGTCTTTGCCGGATTGGACTTTGCGGTAATGGTGATCTTTGCAGAACCTGCGGAAACCGCTGTTACAGTACCGTTCTCATCAACGACCGCTACATCTTCATTTGATGAAGAATAAAGCAGGGTTTTGTCAGTCGCTGCTTCGGGATATATCTTTGCGGTGATGGTAAATTTGCCGTCAACATCGAGCGTCTTGGTCTTTGCCGGATTAACGGAGAAGCTGGAGATAGGCGTAGAAACATTCACCGTGCACTGCGCGGTAAGACCGTTGCTTGTCTTAGCTGTGATGACTGCGGTGCCGTTCTTCACTGCCTTAACTGAACCAGTGCTGGTCACAGTTGCGATCGTGGTATCAGAGCTGCTCCAGGTAACGCTCTTATCCGTTGCATTGTCAGGAGCAACTGTCGCTGTAAGCTTTGCAGTTGCATTGGGCTTGAGAGTGATCTCGGTCTTGTCAAGCGATACGCTTTCCGCCGGAACCGCCTGTACAGGCTTCTGGCACAGACCGTCCTTGATAACGGTTTCCGGCTGGGACTTCAGACCGCCCTTGCCGTTGCCGCACTGTCCGTATGTATTGTCGCCCCAGCAATAGAGCTTGCTGTCATAGGAAATATATCCTGCGAAATCGCCGCCAAGGCTTGCCGTGCTGACATTTCCCTTGGTGATCTTTGCAAAGGTCTTTCTGGATTTTGCAGTTCCGTCGCCAAGCTGACTGGACGCATTGTTGCCGCTAAGATAGATGTCGCCGGAATTAGTCAGAACAGCGGAGAATTTCTCAGATGAGAAAACCTTGTTGGAGTCGACATACACCTTAGTCGGGTATCTAAGTCTGGAAGAATCATCGCCAAGCTGTCCGTAATAATTATCGCCCCAGGCGTATACATTGCCGTCATATGCGACAGCAATTGTGTGGCTGCCCTCTGCCGCAACAGACGCAATGCTGATGGGATTATCCTTAGAATCGGTAACATTTATGAGCTCGGGAACATCAACGATCCTTGTCGTGGTGTCGCCGCCAAGCTGCTTTGCGCTGTTGCTGCCCCAGCCATAAAGCTCGCCGCCGCTGGTTATAGCAACGCAGTGATTGTCGCCCGCCGCAATGTCATAAATAGCCGGCAGCTTATCATACAGCAGTTCAGGATACTTTACAACGCTTCCGCATGTTGAAAGTCTGCCAGAGGAGTTAATGCCCCAGCCATACACCTGACCGCCGATAAGAGCGATCGCGTAGTCATTCTGGAATTCGATCTTATCGATCGTCATGCTTGAAAGATATTCATTCTCGGTAGGCTTATTGACTATGCTTGTCTTGGTCTTTTCGCCGAGGAGGTAACTGCTGTTATCCCCGAAAACATATACAGCATCATTTACCAGCTGAACAATGGTGACCTTGTTGCCGCACCAAACGTTTGAAGCAGCGTAGTCAAGCTTGACACGGGTCGGAGTGCTTCTTACATTGTAGTCGCCCTGTCCGAGCTGGCCCTTATCATTGTTGCCCCAGGTATAAAGTACGCCATCGGTATTGATAGCAGCGGCATGATCCTTACCAGCCGAGAACACGGATACATTGCCCATCGCATAAACAGGAGTTGCTGCAATTGAGCTTGCCGAAGTGAACAGCTCTCCGGATACGCCTGCGCCTACACTGGAAACATATCCGTTGTTCTTCAGCATAAGTGAATGATGATGTCCAAGCGCGATAGAAACTACGCCGTTGGTGACTCTCTCCGGAGAATACACGTCGGCGGTATCGCCGTTGTGCAGCTGACCGGATTCATTGCTGCCCCATGTATAAAGTACCCCGCCTGAAACAGCGCCGGAAGAATTTCCGCCTGCAAATACTGCGTCAGCATTCTTTACAGTTGTTGATATAAAATCGGAGCTTCCGGTGTAATCGTCAACGCCAAGCTGACCATTTTCATTGGAGCCGGAAGTCTTTACAGAACCATCGGCCATAAGAATAACGGAGTGTTCGTCGCCCGCCTCGGCGTCGACTGCGCCCTTTTCAATAACGACTTTCAGGTATGTGTAATCCCTGTAGTTACCGGTGCCGAGCTGACCGTTTTCGTTATTGCCGCAGCCATATACTGCGCCGTCCTTGGATACTACCAGGGTAAATCCGTCGCCGGCAGTAACGTCCACAGCGTCCTTCATGAGCTCTGTAACGGAGTTTTTCAGCGAATTGGTCGCAAATCCAAGCTCGCCGTATTCGTTTCTGCCCCAACCTACTGCGGTGCCGTCCTCAAGCAGGGCAACGGTATGTCCGTCGCCAGTGCTGACCTGCTTGACGTTATCCATTATCTTTGTCGGCTTGCTGATGACTGCTCCTGAAACGGAGTTCGACACCTGACCGTCAGAGTTGTCGCCCCAGCCGTAAAGCGTTCCGTTTTTATCTATCGCGAAACTTACGTCCTCGTTTGCATCAACGTAGACGATATTATCCATGATCTTCTCGCCGCTGGAGCTGGACTTATCCGTTCCGACGCCAAGCTGACCCTTGCTGTTGTCGCCCGCTGCCCACAGTGACATGTCGCTCTTTATGACAAGACTCTGATTCTCGCCGACTGCGATAGTTGTGGTGCTTAGCTGCGATTCTGCCGCCGCTGCACTGACAGGTATCATAGTGATGACCTGCGCCGCACAAAGCGAAATCGCGATAGTCTTCGCTTTTCTGCTCATATAAACTCCCTCCATAACACCAGGGGACAAGCTCCCCTTGAATCTATTCTAAGCCACAGCGCCTGTCTGCACCGCAGCTTAACTGAGCCTTTCATATATAAAACAACTGAACACCCCTAAAGGTTGCATGTTTCTGTCAAAAATATAAAATTTTTTTGAGAAAATTTTCTTATGCATATATTATAACGCAAAAATGCCGGAAATGTTGCAAAAAAGACTTAATAATATCTTAATTTTCCATTTCCGGTCAAAAATCAATTTCCTCGCCGCCGCCGATGTACATCAGTTTGTCGCCAAGTATCTCGTCCATGATGTCGAAACCCTTGAATCCGGTGCAATGGCAGGCGTATATTCTTTCCGCGTTGCTTAGCTTCAGTGCGCGCGCCTGCGCCGTCACATACTCTGCGGAACACCCCAGCGTCTTGGGATTGGAGCCCATAAAATGGAACCCTCCCACGATAGCGAGCACAGGTATCCCGGACCAGTTCTCCCTGACAGTATCCAGCATGTTCTGAACTCCGCAGTGGAAACACCCTCCGACAATGACCAGTCCGTCAGCCTTGCGCTTTTTCGGAAAGATCACCGCAAAGCACTCGTCCGAGCAGTCATACGGCAGCTGTTTCTTCCCGTCCAGCGCGAAGTAGCTTCGGTCGGGATTTATGTTCTTCTCATCAAAGGTTTCACAGGAAGCAAGGTAGAAGCCCTCCGCGACCTCGGAAAAGCGATTGAAAAGTATCAGACCGTCAGCATATTTTTTAAAGAACGATCTGCCCATGCCGACCTGCTCTTTGAAGAACCCGTTTTTTCTGAAACGCTCTGTCTGAGCCCCTGCCCGAAGATATATCTCCGCCTCCGGGCTCTGTTTCATGAAGCTGTCGATGCCGCCGATATGCGACGCGTGGTTATGAGTCAGCACCACCGCGTCAAGGCTGTCCAGCGGCAGCTGCATACGCCGTGCATTCTCCGCAGCCTTTCCGGTAAGCCCGGTATCGATAACGTAGTTCTTCCCGCCAAACTCCACGAAAAACGACATTCCGTTCTCCGCGAGCAGCTTATCGTCTACTGCGGTATTGTCTATAAGACTGATAAGCTTCAATGGATCATTCCCCCTTGACGTGGCGCTTTATCGCCGCAAAGCTCTCTGCGCTCAAGCAGTGCTCGATACGGCAGGCGTCTGCGGCAGCGATCTCCTCGGGAACTCCCATTGAAGTCAGCCAGTTCGTGAACAGGATATGACGCTCGTAGACCTTTTCCGCGATGCCGCGTCCCTTGTCAGTCAGCGTGATGTATCCGTTCTTATCAACAGTGATGCATTCCTGTTCGCGCAGATTCTTCATAGCAACGCTTACGCTGGGTTTGGAAAAATCCATCTCGGTAGCTATATCAACCGAGCGCACCTCGCCGTTGCGGTTCTGAAGGATCAGTATGGTTTCCAGGTAGTCTTCACCGGATTCAAGTATTCTCCCTTTCATATACAGACCTTTCTAAATTACATGTTTGCTGCAGATCTCTCTGCATTCTCTGATAATATGATACCATATTTTTCATTTCAAGTCAAGCTATAAATTGTTGGGGCTTGTCCTATAGGCTTATGTGTTACCGATTTACTATTGGTATTAACGCTGCACCTTAATACAAAACGTATCTAAAACTGCGTTGTGATTTGTATATTTATGCACAAATATACAATCGGTAATCAATTCATACTGAGTATTCGCGCGATAACGCTTCCCTCGTAAACGATGGGATATTCCCTTAGCGAAAATATCAGACCGTCAGACGGTGCGATTATTTCCTCCTCGACCGTTCCGGTAATCGGAGTGACTATCTCGCCGATAAGCGTACCTTTCTGAACCCACATGTTGTGCTCAACTTTAGGTATAAATATTCCACTTTCGCCGGAATGTATAACGTGTACTGCACCGTCGGTGCTGACCATCGGGTGAGAAACATTCTCCGTCGGACCTACCCATATCCCGAGTTTCGACATGAGATTGAATATTCCGCCCAGCAGCTGCTTGCAGTACGCCTTTGTTATCCTCTGTCCCACGCCCATCTCGATGACCAGCGTAGGAACTCCGACCTGCCGCAGCGCCGCCGCCAGGGAGCCTTCCCCGACTGCATTGGAATCATGAACCCACACGAAATCCGTGTTCAGCATTTTGGCGTATTTCAGCAGGTGGCTGCTTTCCGCGCTGGGTATCCTGACCTGCGGTATCTCACGGATAAAAATGTTGCTCGCGTGGATATCCACACATACGTCAGCGCCGCTGATATCCTCGACCAGTTTCGCCGCAATATTCTCCGCCACCGCACCGGAGGTGCTTCCAGGGAATACCCGGTTCATATCCAGACCGGACATGGGTACCGCCCTGCTGACCGCCTCCATGCCCAGCGGATTTATCGACGGGTAGATATCCACTGTGCCCTTTAAATGCGCCATATTCGCCGTTATGAGCCTTACAAGCTCATAGCATACATACTGACCCTCCAGTTCGTCGCCGTGGATACCGGTGACGACAGCAATGCGCTTTCCGCCCTCGCAGCCCACGCCGGTAAGGCGGTTCTTTTTTATGGTCAGCTCCTCGTCAGCCGGAAGCTTCACCGACACCAAAGATTCTATCATTTCTACTCTCCCATTATTCAACAGATTTCAGCGACTCGACCATGCTTATCTTTTTAAGGTCCCTGCGCATGATGAAATTCACTATCAGCGAGAACGCCACCGTTATCAGGAACGCCCACAGGAACGACAGCGGGTGAATGCTTCTTCCGAACATCACCTCGTCTATCTCGGCGGTCTGAATAATGAACTGACACAGGAACACTCCCAGTCCAAGACCGAGAATCCCGCCCATTACTGACAGTATATTGTTTTCCCGGAACACATAGCTTGATACCTCTTTATCGTAGAATCCCAGTACTTTCAGAGTTGCGATCTCGCGTATACGCTCCGTAATATTGACGTTCGTCAGGTTGTAAAGTACAACGAATGCCAGCGCCCCGGCGGAAATTATCAGCACAACGACCACAAGGTCCATAATTTTCAGCATATCCGCGAACTGACTGGACGCCCCGGAATTCACCGTGACAGTCAGGACACCGTCCACTGCGAGCATTTTCGTTGTGAACTCGTCCTGGACGGACTGCTCCGCGCTCATTCCATTCCGGAAATACACAATGTTATAATCCGGAGTTTCTCCGAATAACTCTGCGTATTTTTCCTCCGGAATATACATGTAGTGACTTGTATAATGCTCCGTTACTGCGCCGATTTTTACTTCACGATTGTTCCCGTCGCTTATTTTAAGCGTCACGGTGTCCCCCGCCTTAACGCCGAGGAGCCTGGTCATTTTCTCCGTGACTATGACCTCGCCGCCGGTCTGGCCGAATGATATCTTCTCTCCGGTGGTACGGCTGCGGAAGTCTATCATGTCCTCAAATTTAGACGTATCCTCAAGCGCCGTAACGTAACACTGTACGCTGCCGCCGTCAGACGACACTGTATACTGCTTAATGAGCGCCCTTGTGTATTCCGTATCCGGCTGATATTCAAGGAGCGCGTCGTAGATCCCCCGGACATCGTCCTGGCTCTCATAAGCGATAAACCCGCTGTAATTATTTATGCTATTATACTGTAAGTCAACGATATCGCTGATGGAATCCTTTAGTCCGAATCCCGTAAGTGACAGCGCCGTGCACCCAGCGATACCGATAACGGTCATGAACATTCTGCGCTTGTAGCGGAACAGATTCCGCCCGGACACCTTTCCGAAGAACGACAGTTTGTTCCAGATAAATCCGATCCTTTCGAGCAGCACACGCTTGCCTGCCTTGGGCGCTTTCGGGCGCATGAGCTCTGCCGGAGTCCCGGCAAGCGCGCTCTTTGCGCTGAAAAATACCGTCAGGGCAATTGCGGCGACCATGCTGCCGGCAGAAATGAGAATATTGAACGGACTTAACTCGTAGTAGAAATTATTGATAATATACATCATGCCATATGCAAACATGATGATGAACGGGAACAGATACATTCCGATGAACGCGCCTATAAGGCTTCCCGCGGCCGCGGCAAGGACAGCATACACCATATACTGCCGCATAATTATCGCATTGGAATAGCCCAGGGATTTCAGCGTGCCTATCTGCATACGCTGTTCCTCGACCATTCTCGACATTGTGGTAAGGCACACCAGCGCCGCCACAAGCAGAAAGAACATCGGGAATATCGCGGCTATCTTGTCGATACGCTCCGCGTTGCTGGAATACTCCGAATACCCCGGATTGTCGTCGCGGGTGAAAATGTACCACTTAGCCTCTCCGGCGTCCGCTATCTCCTTTTTTCCGTCGGATATCTTCTTTTCTGCGTCGGCTATCTCTGCATTGAACTCGTCAACGCCGTCCTGATACTCCTTCAGACCGTCCTGATACTTCTGTCTGGCTTCCTCAAGCTCCTTTACTCCGGTTTCGTAATCTGCCTTTCCGTCAAGGAATTCCTGCTCCTTTTCGGCAAGCTCCGCTGCGCCTTCGCTGTACTGACGCTCTGCGTCATTCAGCCTGTTTCTGCCGTCATTGAACTGTATCAGCCCGTCGGAATACTCCTGATAGCCCTCGTTATACTTCCTGACGCCTTCCTCGTATCTGGCGTAATTCTCATTGTACTGCGCCAGACCATCATTGTACTGCTGCCAGCCGCTGTCAAGCTGCTCCTGCGCCGCACTCAGCTGCGCTTCGCCGTCGTTGAGCTGCTGTACAGCTGCCGTGACGGTCTGCTCATTCTGGGCGAGCTGAGATTCCGCTTCATCAAGCTGCGATTTCGCAGCGTCCAGCTGTGCTTTTGCTGCGTCCAGCTGCGACTTTGCTGCTTCAAGCGCCGCGCGCTGCGCCGCTATCTGCGGATCGTTCTCCCCGAGCAGCAGCGCCGCCTGCTCAAGCTGCGCTACTCCCTGCTCGTACTGCTGCAATCCCGATTCATACTGCGCGTAGTTCTCGTCGTACTGCGCTTTTCCGCTTTCGTACCGTGCCCTGCCCTCCTCGAGCTGTTTCTTCCCATCTTCGAGCTGCGCCCTGCCGGATTCCAGCTCCGCGCGTCTGCTGTCTATTTCAGCCTGACCCGAGTCAAGCTGTGACTTACTTTCGTCGAGGGTGGTCTTTGCCTCGTCAAGCTGTTTCTTGGCTTCGGAAAGCTGCTTGCTGCTGTCGTCGAGCTGCTTTCTTGCATCGTTCAGCTTCTGCTCGTTTTCCGCGAGTTCTGCCCTGCCGCTGTCGATTTCCGCCCTTGCGTCAGCAAGAGTCTGCTTTGCTTCGGTAAGCTGCTTTTCGCCGTCCGCGATATCCTCCGCAGCACTGGCAAGCTCCGCTTCGCCGTCGGCTATCTGCTTTTGGGCGTCGTCCAGCTCCGCCTTTGCGTCGTCGAGCTTCTGCTGACCTTCGGCTCTGCCCTTCTCGAGATCCTTTTCTCCGTCGGAAATCTTCTGCTGCGCCTCGCCGATTACTTCATCGTAGCGTATCTCGCTGCGTCTGACACCCAGTTCCTCCAGCTTGTCGGAGATGTCGTCCCGCAGGCTGTCGTATTCGTCAGAATAGCTTGACGATCCTTTCAGTTCGTCTGACTGAATGTATACCTCCGTGTAAACTTCCTGTGTAAAATTACTCTCCGGAATATAAGCAAATGCGTCAAGCGATCCGTCACCGATAGTCGTACTCCCACGCTGTGTGGAGGAAATGTACATCGGCGTATCGAACAATCCCACAACTGTGTATTCCGTGTTTTTCAGCGGAAATTCATCACTATCCGACGGGTCGGTAAGCGCTATCTTCTCTCCTACAGTGAGCTGCCCGTTCATTTTGCGGACGTTGAGGATACATTCGTTATCTGCCTGTGGGAATCGTCCCTCGAGAATATCGATACTGTTAAGCTTCGCGGAATCATTCCAGGAATACACCCGGGTATTGTAATCCCTGCCGTCGTAGATGAATACAAGATCAGAGTATTTCGAACCCTGGACCCTTGAAACTCCGTCAACGCTTTCGAGCGCCTGCAAATCACCGTCCGTCAGACCGAACGTGGACATGACCCGCAGGTCGAAAAGCTCGTGGGCGTCGTAGTAATTATCCGCAGTTATCTTCATATCGCTGCCGGTGGCGCGGACGCCGCTGAAAAATCCCACGCCGATAGCGCATATCGTGAAAATCGAAAAGAATCGGTTCTTTGTCCTCGCGATTTCCCGGAAAATGTTCTTGGTAACTGATCTCAACCCTGCACCTCCGTTACCATTCAATATCTTCGACCGGCGTCGGATCGGCATTTGTGATTATTTCAGCGACCCGGCTGTTCTTTATCCTGATTATCCGGTCAGCCATCGGAGCTATCGCGGAGTTGTGCGTTACGAGTATGACTGTCATTCCGTCAATGCGGCAGGTGTCCTGAAGCAGCTTCAGTATCATCTTGCCGGTATTGTAGTCCAGTGCTCCGGTGGGCTCGTCGCAGAGAAGCAGCTTTGGCTTCTTGCTGAGCGCCCTCGCAATGGAAACGCGCTGCTGTTCTCCGCCGGAAAGCTGCGCCGGGAAGTTCTGCAAACGTTCCCCCAGTCCGACCTTTTCAAGTATCTCGGCAGCGGGTATAAAGTCCTTGGTCGTCTGCGCCGCAAGCTCAACATTCTCCTTTGCGGTCAGATTGGGCATGAGATTATAGAACTGGAAAATAAATCCCACATCGTATCTGCGGTAATTTGTGAGCTGTCTGCGATTGAATCTGTCGATTCTGGCTCCGTCAACGCTGATAACGCCCTCATCGCAGGTGTCCATTCCTCCCAGCATATTCAGTACAGTCGTCTTTCCGGAGCCGCTTGGACCCACAATTATCGCAAATTCCCCCTTTTCAATATCAAAGGTCATACCATCTGCGGCGTTTATTGTTATTTCGCCCATGTGGTATCGCTTATATACATTTTCAAGCGTCACAAATGCCATTATTTTCTAGCTCCAATCTGTTATTCTATGAATATAAAAGAGCAGGCAGAGAAAGCCGCCGCATACCGCGGCGGTTGACCCTGCCCCCTTTTTTATCTTTATCCTATCAGCCGATCTTGGACTTGCCGCCCATGTAAGGTCTGAGAACCTCAGGAATGTTGACAGTACCGTCAGCATTGAGGTTGTTCTCCAGGAATGCAATGAGCATTCTGGGAGGCGCTACAACAGTATTGTTGAGCGTATGAGCGAAATACTTCTTGCCATCGGAGCCGTTTACACGGATCTTCAGTCTGCGCGCCTGTGCGTCGCCGAGGTTAGAGCAGCTGCCTACCTCGAAATACTTCTTCTGTCTGGGGCTCCATGCCTCTACATCATAGCTCTTTACCTTGAGGTCAGCAAGGTCGCCGGAGCAGCACTCGATGGTTCTTACCGGAATATCCATGGAGCGGAACAGATCAACTGTGTTCTGCCACAGCTTATCGAACCACATCTTGGAATCCTCGGGCTTGCAGACAACGATCATTTCCTGCTTCTCGAACTGGTGGATTCTGTACACGCCGCGTTCCTCGATACCGTGCGCGCCCTTTTCCTTACGGAAGCAGGGAGAATAGCTGGTGAGGGTTCTAGGGAGGGTGTCCTCTTCAAGAATGGTGTCGATGAACTTACCGATCATGGAGTGCTCAGAAGTACCGATAAGGTACAGATCCTCGCCCTCAATCTTGTACATCATTGCGTCCATCTCGGCAAAGCTCATAACGCCAGTAACGACGTTAGATCTTATCATGTACGGAGGAATGCAGTAAGTGAATCCACGGTCGATCATGAAATCTCTTGCGTAAGCAAGTACTGCGGAATGAAGTCTTGCGATATCGCCCATGAGATAATAGAAACCGTTACCCGCAACGCGTCTTGCGCTGTCGAGGTCGATACCGTTCAGGCGCTCCATTATCTCGCTGTGGTACGGGATCTCGAAATCCGGAACTACAGGCTCACCGTAACGGGTGATCTCAACATTTTCGCTGTCGTCCTTGCCTATCGGAACGGAAGGGTCGATGATGTTCGGAATGGTCATCATGATTTTCTTGACCTTCTCGGAAAGCTCCTCTTCCTGCTTCTCAAGCTGTGCCAGCTCGTCAGAGAACTCCTTTACCTGTGCCTTTGCCTTTTCAGCCTCGTCCTTCTGACCCTTAGCCATGAAGCCGCCGATCTCCTTGGAGATACGATTTCTGTCAGCTCTGAGGGAGTCACCGCGCTGCTGCGCCTTGCGGAGCTGTGCGTCCAGCTCGATGACCTCGTCTACCAGCGGCAGCTTGCTGTCCTGGAACTTCTTCTTGATGTTCTCCTTGACTGCGTCAGGATTTTCTCTTAAAAACTTGATGTCTATCATTGTGATTGCCTTTCTTTTTTATCAGGCTTTGCCTGTTATTGATTTTACTTGACTGCCATCAGCCTTAGTATTCCCTCCAGCTGATCCTTGTCCTCAAACGCTATCTGCAACGTATTCGTCTTTTTGCCCTCGCATATTTTCACCTTTGTGCCGAGCGCCTCTGTAAGGCTCATTTCGACTTCAGTGTAATATGCCATGCGCGGTTTTATCATCGTCTGCTCTTCATCAGACTTCGCCTCGCGCTTTGCAATTGCCTCAATGCTTCTGACGCTTAGTTCGCCGTCTGCGGCCCTTACCGCGATTTCGGTCATCAGCGCCGGGTCCTTTATCATCTTGAGTGCCTTGCAGTGACCTGCGGAAAGCTTGCCATCGGCAAGCAGGTCACGCACACCTACCGGCAGCGTCAGCAGTCCAAGACTGTTCGCAATGGAGGAGCGCGCCTTTCCAAGCGCCTTTGAAAGCTGATCCTGGGTCATGCTGTACTTGTCGATAAGCTCTTTATAGCCCTGCGCTTCCTCTATTGGATTGAGATTCTCACGTTGGAGGTTCTCTATCAGTGCGACCTGCATTACCTGCTCGTCTGACAGGTCGTCCCTTACCACGACCGGAACTTCGGTCAGACCTGCTATTTTTGCGGCTCTCCAGCGGCGTTCTCCTGCGACTATCTGGTAGTTCCCAGTGGACAGCGGACGTACAAGCAGCGGCTGAAGTACTCCGTTGACCCTGATGGATTCAGCAAGCTGCTCCATGGCTTCCTTGTCGAATATTTTTCGTGGCTGTCCCTTGTTCGGCTCAATCTCGGAGATTCGCAGGGTTCTCAGCCCCTCGGATTCCTCCATATTGTTGTCGTCGAACAGGCTGTTGAAGTCGCCGCCTATACGTTTATTGCTCATTCTTCTTCTCCATTTCGCGGCACTTTTCCAGCACTTCCTTAGCAAGGCGCTTGTACGCGTCTGCTCCCTTGGAGTTCTTGTCATAGAAAATAATGGGCTCACCGTGGCTCTGTGCCTCGGTTATTCTGACATTACGCGGAATTTCTGTCTTAAAGATAACATCAGACGGGAAAGTTCTCTTGATATCTCTCATGATCTCATTGCTGGCGAGCAGCCGCTTATCCAACATCGTGAACACGATACCCATAAGCTGAAGTTCCTTGTTTGCAGAACGCTTTACCTTCTTTACGGTCTGCATAAGCTGCGCCAGACCTTCCAGTGCAAACGGTTCGCAGACCATAGGCACGATTATCCTGTCGCATGCGATCATTGCATTTATAGCCAGAATTCCCAGCGACGGCAGGCAGTCAACTATAACGATATCATAGTTATCCCGAACCTGTAAGATTATCTTTCGCAGCTGGTGATTACGCTGTTCCACATCTGCCAGCTGAAGTTCTGCTTCGCAGAGCTGGTTAGTTGCAGGAATGATATCGACATTTTTATATCTTGTCTTGATTATAGCTTCCTGCGGTCTTGCATTGCCCATGATGATATCGTATGTAGATATATCAAGCGTCTTTTTCTTTATTCCGAACCCTGTGGTTGAGTTTCCCTGCGGATCGAAATCAATCAGCAGCACCTTTTTTCCGAGCGTTCCCAGTCCGGCGGCAATATTGATTGATGTTGTGGTCTTGCCAACGCCGCCTTTCTGATTTATAACGCCGATAACAACGCTCATTAGGTTTCCCCCTTCGTATATTACTTCTTATCTATTATACCATACTCCGCAGGAAAAATAAAGCCCTTTTTATAAAAAATGTTCCACGTAGAACATTTTTTCGACTTTTTCGTTAATTGTTCCACGTAGAACAATGTAGTGAATTGTCGAAGTGTGTTCCACGTGGAACATTATGTCGAAGTCTGTAATCAAATGCCTGCGGCAGAATGAATTTTGATGGTGTACTCAAAGCAATCACCAACATGATTGGTCACGGTTTCACAGTCGATATTTGCTTCCTTCATGGTCTTGACGATTTTATTGATACTGTTTATGTAGAGTCTTGGAACAGGAAACAGAATTTTTCTCTTTTTAGGTGGTTGATTCCTGACTTCGGTTTTCTTGCTTTCAAGCATGGAATCAACAAGCTGCTCTGACTGTTCAATATTCAGATGATTCATCAGTATCTCGCCCAGAGCCCTTACCCGCAGCTTGGAATCGTCAAGACGTATGAGCGCTCTCGCCTGACGTTCCGACACATTGCCTTTTATAAGGAGGTTGCGTTCTGCGTCTGTGAACTTCAGAAGCCGCAGCTTATTTGCAATAGTCGACTGAGCCTTTCCAAGACGGGCAGCGGCTTCCTCCTGCGTTAGTCCATAGTAGCTGATCAGCTTTTCAATTGCGAAGGCCTCCTCAAAGTAGCTAAGATCCTTACGCTGAATGTTCTCAATCAACGCAAGAACTGCGGATTTTTCATCGTCAACATCGATCACAATACACGGCACGCTCTCAAGACCGCAGAGCTTCGCGGCACGCAGACGGCGTTCACCGCTGATAATCTCATAATTCACGCCGAACCTGCGCACATTTATAGGCTGTAATATTCCATTCTCGCGAATTGAGTCAGCCAGGGATTTAAGCTCCTCGTCGGAAAATGTGACCCGCGGCTGCGACCTGTTCGGAATTATCAGCGAGGTTTCAATAAGAATAACGCGCTGAATCTGTTTTTCCTTGTTCTTGAATAATCCTGACATATTGATTACCTCCCACAGATTTTGTTGATTTGATTATAACACATGCAGGAAATAATATCCACAATAAAAAATCGCATTTCCGCTGATTATTCGCGGAAATGCGATCGGATTCTTCAAGTTACAATGGCTTTTTTGCAATATTGCCTGAATTTCTGGGGTATTTTGTCGGGGTCTGCGAAATCTTTTTTATGACTGCGAGCCGCCTTGCGTCGCCATTTGGAATGGTGTAATCAACGACCTTTTCTATTTTTCCGCCAAGCGTCATTATTGCAGGTGCCGCCGCGTTGATATCTTCATTTACGGACTTGAGCGCTATAAAGCTGCCTCCAACTTTAACAAACGGAATGCAGTATTCGGAAAGCACCGGCATAGCTGCTACAGCACGGGCGGTAGCAAAATCAAAGCATTCACGTCTTTTTCTGCCAAGTTCTTCGCTGCGCGCGTGAATTATCTCTGCTTTCACTCCGATAAGCTCACAGACCTTTTCCAGATAAACGCAGCGTTTGTTCAGGCTGTCGCAGAGAGTTCCCTTCAGATCCGGGCGGAAAATCAGCAGCGGAATCGCGGGAAAACCTGCGCCAGTTCCAACGTCAATAAAGGAGCTTCCCTGCGGAACATCAACAAGAGCAAACGGAAGAACACTGTCAACGAAATGCTTCACAACGACTTCACTGAATTCAGTAATTGAAGTCAGATTAACATTCTTGTTGTAGTCAACCATAAAATCGCACAGACGAACGAATTTGTCAGCCTGAACCTCATCAATAGAAATACCAGCCTTGCTGAATTCGTCCTTTACAAATGAAATACGTTGCGTATCACTCATCAGTTTTCACCTCCATTTTCGTGCCCTTTTGTAGCCAGCCACACCAAAAGGACTGATACATCAGCGGGATTAACGCCTGAAATTCGCCCAGCCTGCCCAACATTCAGTGGTCTGAATTTGTTCAGCTTTTCCTGTGCCTCAAGTCTTAGTCCCTTTATTGTTTTGTAGTCAATATCGGTCGGAAGCGCCTTGCTTTCCAGCTTGCGCATTTTGTCTATCTGCTCCTGCTGAACTTTTATATAGCCGGAATACTTGATCTCAACCTCGATTTTGTTGACCAGAGAATATTTAAGCGCAGGTCTGCCGGGGTCAAAATCAGCAAGGTCGTTGTATCCAAGCTGCGGGCGTTTCAGCAGTTCGATCATTCTCACTCCGGTAGCTATCGGAGAAGTCCCTTTTTCGACAAGCATTTTGTTTACATCGTCAGTCGGGTGTATCACAACCGACCTGATCCGCTGTAGTTCCTCCTCGCAGATACGTTTTTCATCTAGGAATTTTGCGTATCTTTCCTCGGATATCAGCCCAACTTTATGACCGATCGGAACAAGTCTGTCAGCCGCATTATCCTGACGGAGGATCAGTCTGTATTCGCTTCGGGAGGTCATCATTCTGTACGGCTCCGTACAGCCCTTTGTAACAAGGTCATCGACCAGGGTGCCAATATAGCTGCTTGCCCGGTCAAGTACCATCGGTTCTCTGTCCTGGATTTTAAGCGCTGCATTTATCCCGGCTACGATTCCCTGGGCAGCAGCCTCCTCGTAACCACTGGTACAGTTGAACTGACCTGCGCCATACAGTCCGGAGATACTCTTGAATTCAAGAGTAGGGAGCAGCTCAAGCGGATCGCAGCAATCGTACTCGATAGCGTATGCCGGACGCATTATTTCAACATGCTCCAGACCCTTTATAGTCCGCAGGAATTTTACCTGAACGTCCTCGGGAAGCGATGATGACATTCCCTGCAGATAATATTCGTCCGTATCCAGTCCCATGGGTTCAACGAACAGCTGATGGCGTTCCTTATCCCTGAATCTGACGATTTTATCCTCAATACTCGGGCAGTAACGCGGTCCGATTCCCTCGATTCGTCCTGAATACAGCGGCGAACGATGGAGATTGTCCAGTATCACCTTATGTGTTTCTGCATTAGTGTAGGTAACATAGCAGTCAACAATATTATGGAGCTCATCTTCATTATCGAACGCAAATGGCATTATCTGCTCATCACCGCTCTGCTTTTCCATTACAGAAAAATCAATAGACCGCTTGTGTACGCGCGCCGGGGTACCGGTTTTGAATCTTCGCATAGATACGCCGAGAGCTTTCAGGCAATCCGTAAGCCCGCTTGACGGAAGCAGATTATCAGGTCCGGAGCTGTAGCTCAGTTCTCCTATGTGTATCTTGCCGTTAAGGTACGTTCCGGTTGTTATTATTGCGGCTTTCACCGGGTGGACAGCTCCCAGTTTTGTGCGTACTGCGGTCACTCTGCCGTTTTCAACGTCTACTGACGTTACTTCTGCCTGCTTGATATAAAGGTTCGGAGTATTCTCAAGAGTTTTTTTCATGTAGGTATGATACTTCACACGGTCGCTCTGAACTCTCAGGCTGTGAACCGCCGGTCCCTTTCCACGATTAAGTATCCTGGACTGAATGAATGTTGCGTCCGCCGCCTTACCCATCTCTCCGCCCAGGGAATCTATCTCGCATACGATCTGTCCCTTTGCGGAACCTCCTATGCAGGGATTACAGGGCATATTCGCAATACAATCCAGTGACAGCGTAAAGATTGCTGTTTTTAATCCCAGCCGGGCTGCGGCAAGCGCCGCCTCGCAGCCCGCATGTCCGGCGCCAATGACTGCAACATCATATTCTTCAAGCGTGTATCCGGTTTCCAATAAACATCTTCCTTTCGAAAATCAGATTTCGACATAATGTTCCACGTGGAACATTGCTCATTCTATTCACAAAATTCGCCCGAACCAAGATCCGGGCGAACCTGTTAAATTGTCAGTAAAATGATGAATCACTCATCAGAATTCTCATCAGACTTGATATCCGCATTATCCTCGGAGGTTTCATCGTCCGGGGCTGTATCCGGTTCGATCACTTCGGAAGCGTCCTCGTTAAGAGAAGCCTGAATTTCCTCATCGGAAACCTTTTCGATTTCCTCCGTGCTTTCGGAATCATCGTGCTGTGTTCTTGTAAACGAAGCAACGCGGCTTTCCTCGCCGAGTTTCATTACCCGAACGCCGGTTGCCGACCTGCCCATTACGCGCATATCGTTTGCACGGAATCTGATAATGATTCCGTCGGTGCTGATAAGAATAACATCATCATCGGGGCCAAGTGTGCGTATCCCGCAAACATAACCCTTTTCATCGCCGACCTTGTAGTTTTTCAGACCCATACCGCCGCGTCTTTGCAGACGGTAGCTGTCAACTGCGCAGCGACGTCCCATGCCCTTATCAGTAACAGTAAGGATAGTCGCGGAGGGGTCAAACACCTTAGTTGCGCCGACAACGAAATCCTCATCGCGGAGCTTTATAGCCTTGACGCCGCGAGCCTGTCTGCTCATCGGGCGACAGTCGTTCTCATCGAAGCAGATAGCCGCGCCATTTCTGGTGGCTGTAAGTATGCGGCAGTCGCCCTCGGTAAGGAACGCAGCGGCGATCTCATCGCCCTCGGCAAGCGTTACGGCACGCAGACCCTTCTTGCGTACATTCCTGTACTCCGAAAGCTTTGTGCGCTTTACGATACCATTCTTGGTAACGCAGATGAAATACTTGTTATCTGCGAAATCGTGAGTCGTCATCATGGCGGCAACTCTTTCGCCCTC
>CAKSHG010000015.1 GCA_934456315.1 uncultured Oscillospiraceae bacterium
TTCCGCGCTCTCGCGCGGAGGGTTCGCCGTCACAGACGGCGAAGCGAGGGCTCTGCCCTCGACCCGCAAGGAGGGACGCGTCCCCCCTTGACTCCCCAGTTAGTGATGCAAATTTAGTAGTCCCTGCAACGTTAAATTATAGTTCTTTCGACAGCAAAAAGGGAACTGCGGACAGTTCCCTTAAATGATGTTTTATTTAACTTCCGTACCCTGGTAGTAGTATGTAAGTATCTGCTTGTAGTCATACCCGAGATGTGTCGCGAGGGCGTTAGCGCCGTTCTGGCTCATACCAACTCCGTGACCATAACCGTAGGTCGTGAAAATGAACTTATCAGTCCCTGCGTCGTATTCCACATCGAACGCGCTGGAGCGCAGCTCAAAGCTCATTATCTTCTCGCGGAACACCCTGCCGGTTATCTTGACTGAATCTCCGCTGCTGTCGGTGTAGCTGTGATATCCTCCAACGTTCATCTGCCCGACGTAGAAGCCGTCAACGTTGGTTTCCACAGCCAGCCAGCCGGAGGGGTCGCCTGTGAGCTCTATCCCGGTCTTGTCAAGGACCTTGCTCTTTATCTCCTCCGAGGTGTATTCGACCTTCCTGCCGTAGTTCGGGTCGTACTGCTTGTCGAGGTCGCAGAAGCGGCTCTGGAGGTAGGGGTAATCGGTTCCCCATACGTTCTTGCTGGAGGCAGTGTAGCCTGCGCTGGACGCGGAGTAGACCGCCTGTATCAGCGCTCCGTTGTAGTAAACCGCCTTACCGAGCACCGACTGCACCAGCACGTTCACGGAGTCCGTAACGCTGCTCGCAAGCCCTACGCTGGGGTAGGTGCCGTACTCGTTGCAGAACTTGACGTAGGTATACGCGGCTACTGCCTGCGCCTTTATCGCCTCCGGCGCAAAGGTGTGACCTACTTCGTTCTGGGTCATTCTTCCGACTATTTCGAGTGCTGTGCCGGAAACCGTACTTCCGTTCGCCTTGACGGTCAGTATCTCACCGGCGGAGTTGCTGTCCGGGAGTTCGTCCGGTTCTATCTCGTCGGGCTGGTCGTCGTTTGCGGAGTTTACCGGAGGGACATCGTCCGCGTCCACCGGGATCCCGCCCAGCTCGCTTGCTGTGGTCGTTGTCGCGGTGGTCGCGCGTGTGGTCGCAGTCGTGGAGGGCGTCGGGGTCGTCGCGGTCGTGGCAGTTGTCTGCGGAGCTGTTGTGTATACAGGCGCGGCGGTCGTCACTGCCGGGGATTCCTCCGTGTCCTCACGCGGACCGATTATTTCCTCGCTCTCAACGGTTTCGGCGGTAGGCTCCAGGGTGGAATCGTCCTCGCCGAGGATCTCGCTGGTCGCGTCCTGCGGCTGGGGGAGTTCGTCGTTCAGCGCGCTGTATGTACTCATCACCATCTTGTCAGAGAGCGACAGCGGCGCCATGTTGAGCAGATTTATCTGGACTACGCCGTTTCCGGTTTCGTCAGGCACCAGGAAGTCGAGGGTACCCTGACCTGACGCTTCATCGGAGTCCGGGACTCCTGCGGGGGAGCTGTCAGCTCCGGGTTCCTCGGAGGTATCCTCGGTGAGCATCTGCGCGTCGCCGACAGTGCCCATCACGCCGCAGGTGAACATGTAGCAGTTCACGATCACCAGCGCCGAAATTATCTTCGCAAGCGATAGTTTTTTCATAGTGCCTCCGGTATCAGTAGTCGGCGGGATCGTCTATCATGCCGTTCTTTTCGAGGTATTCCTGCATGCCCGGGACGAGGGAGAGATCCCATGTTCTGCCCTTCCACTTATTGCCGTAAACGTCGGTGTATGCGCTGAAATACTTCACGCTGTCCTTGCGGGTTATCTTTGAGGTATCCACATCGGGGCTTTCGTTCTCACGGACCTTTCTTGCGACTATTACAAGGCGCATGTTCTCGAATCCGGTAGAGCCGTCGCAGGTGGAGAGGGTCAGCAGCTCGTCGCCGTACTGGACGTCAACACCGGTGTTGTACTTGCTGCGGTCCATTACTTCCTTGATGTAGTCATAGAACTCGTCGCTGTTCTTGAAGTAGACGTACTTGGTGTAGTCGAAAACGTCGCCGTGTTCCTCGTCGGTATTGGTGATGAACACCGAGAATATCTTGTACTTGTTGTCCTGGTAGAGGGTGTTGAAGTCAACAACGGGTGTTTCCCGCAGGAACTCGATATTGTTGTTGTAGTTGCTAAGCGCGGAGAACTTGTACTTATACAGCATGTTGTGACCGTACAGTATGGTGTTGTTCGGCATCTCGCCGGGACCGAACTTACCCTCGTAGTCGGTGAAGATCGTCCCTGCGAATTCGTCCTCGCCGTTGAAGTTGTGGTGGAGGTAGAACTCGTTGTCCTCGCCCTGCACGACGGGGTAGTCGATGTTGGTGCCCTTGATGGTTATCCAGCCGACGAAATCCTTATTTGCCTCGTAGTAGGACGCGTATTCCTCGTTGATGGAGCCTTCCGGGAGCTTGTCTATCTGCTCCTTGGTCGGAGCCTGGGGGTTGACAACGATCTGCTGACCGTCCTGGACGACCTGTTCGCCGTTGCTGTCAACGATCGTGGTGCCGATAGGAGCCTCCGGCTTCAGCAGGGAGATGAAATGCACTGCGATTATGACCAGCGCGGCGATCATCAGGCACAGCGAGCCGAGGAATATTATCTTGCGGGCTATCTCCGAGGAGCTGTCGCCCTTGCAGGGAAGCAGTCCGGTGCGCAGGCTCTCGCCGAGGCTCTGCTTTTTCTTCTTGCGCTTTTTCTTGTTGTTGTTCGGGGATAAGCCCATATCCATTTCTGCCATGAGAATAACGTCCTTTCAGAGATCATGCTTCGTCGGTCTTTTCGGACTCAACGGTGTAGCTGTAATCGTAGATCATATCAGCGTCCCACTTTCTGCCGCCCCAGGAGCCGCCGAAAACTCTGTAGTAGTAATCGAAGTACAGCGGGTCGGGATTTTCGTAAGCCTTGCTCACGTCAACTGTGGGATCCTCGCCCTCGCGAACCTCCCTGCCGAAGATGACCCAGCGCGCGTCGATACCGTAGTCGAGTATGCAGGTGGAGAGGGTGATGAGATTGTCGCCGTATTTCAGGTCGACGTCAGTGTAGAACGTGGTTCGGTCGAGTATCTGCGCCACATAGTCGTCGAATTCCGCCTTGTTTCGGAACTTTCTGCCCTGGAGGTAGTAGAACACTTCGCCGTCCTTTTCCTCGGTGTTCACCAGCATTCCGGCGAATATCTTGTAGGTGGACTTGCGGTAGAGCGTATTGAAGGTTATCGTGGGGTACTTCCTGTACCAGTCCATACCGTAGTTCAGCTGTGAGCGGTAGTTGAAGTAGCGCGTGAGCTTTGCGAAGTACTCGCCGGTGTTGACGTTGTGACCGTAGAGAATGATGTTCGCCGGGGTATATTCCGGGGTTATCTTCTCGCGGTAGTCTGCGAATACCGTTCCGGTCTTGCTGTAGTCGCCGTTGAGGTTGTGGTCGAGGTAGTATTCGTTGTCGTCGCCCTGTACGACCACGTTGTCAACGAACGGGGAATCTTCGTCGCCCATGGTTATCCAGCCGATAACGTCCTTGTTCTGCTCCAGCAGCGGGAGAAATTCCTCGTTGACCTCGGGGTATTCCTTGACCAGCTCGTCCTTTTTGACCGGGTCGATGGTGACGCTCGCCGAGCCGTGATAGATGCTGGAGATCTCCTCGTTGAACCTGTTGTCCTGCGCGGTGCTTCCGTAGAACGAGATTATCATTACAAGCGAAACTACCAGCACGACGGCTGCGCCCAGGAAAATGCACTTGCGGATAATTTCAGCAGGCTTGTCGCCTTTCCAGGGGAGGAGGTACTTAGCGATTCGCAGGAAGATGCTTTCCTTTTCAACAAAATTAGCCATGATATCGTATCCTTTCAGGACTGTCAGTAGCTTAGGAGCTTGGATTTATCCCATGTGCTGCCCGCCCAGGAGCCTCCCATTCTGCTGTAGTAATAATCGAACAGCTTGGGGTTGAGGTTCTGCTGGGCAACTGTTACGTCCACGGTTTCGCTCTCGCCGGGGCGCACCTTTCTTGCAAAGAGCACCCAGCGGGTATCCACGCTCTTGCCGAGGGGCCAGCTGCATGTTGACATCGTGAGTATCTGGTCGCCATAGGTGAGGTCGACGTCAGTGAAGAACCAGCTTCTGTCCATTACGCCGATGATGAAGTTGTTGAAATCGTCCTTGCTGTAGAATCTCGTCTTGTCAACGTAGTCGAACACCTCGCCGTACTGGCTCTGGGTGTTGGCGAGTACGCCCGCGAATATCTTGTAGGTTTCGCAGCCGCCGTTTGGCGTTGCGAGCATGACGGTCGGGTGCACCTTGTAGAACGCCAGCGGCTCCTTGCTAGCCATGTTGGGAACATAGTGCGTGACGTGCGCGAAGAACTCGCCGCTTATCATGTTGTGACCGTATAGAATGATGTTATCGTCCGTGCCGTCCCATTTGTTGAGGTAGGAGGAGAATATCGTTCCGGAAACGCTGTCCTCGCGGTAGAGGTTGTGGGTCAGGTAGTAGCTGTTGTCGTAGGACTTTACGACTACGTTGTTGACCGCCGTTCCGGTTATCTTTATCCAGCCCTTTACGTCCGAGTTAGTGGCGAGGAGCTCGTCCCAGTTCGGGCTTATAGGCGTGTTGACCAGCGGAGTTACGTCTATTTCCTCGGTCTGCGATTCGCTTGCGGTGGCGTTGGTGTTGAACGGGTCGTAGTCGGGATTTACGTTGACCAGGCTGTCCTCGGGGACGCCTGCGATATCCGCAATTTTGGAATTGGTTTCCTTATCCGCGCCCATTCCTGTCAGCTGGGTTATCAGCACGATGATGGTCGCAACGAACACGACGACCGCCGCGATGAGCACTATCTTGCGAACCTTTTCGCTGCCGGAATCGTCCGCCTGCGGGAATGTCGCATAGCAGAACCTTGCCCAGCCGGACTTGGGTCTGCCTTTTATCTTATCCTGCTTCTTCGGGGACTTGTGCGGCTCGGTGTAGAATTCAAGCTTGTCTACCGCGATATCCCTGGAAGCGTGTTTCTTTGGCTTATCTGTGTAATTTGCCATCTGATTCACCCCAAATTATTTCTTTATCTCTTCAAGCAGCATTGAAAGCGCCTTTTCCGCTGCAAGCGCGCGGATAAGCTCCCGGTCGGGAGTTCCCGGCGCAAACAGGAACCGCTCGCTGCGGCAGCCGGAATTTCCGCTGACCGCTATGCAGACTTCCCCGACCGGGTGCTGCGCGCTGCCGCCGGAGGGTCCTGCTACTCCGGTGGTGGAAACGCCGTAATCCGCGCCGGAAAGCGCCCTGACGCCCTTCGCCATCTCTGCGGCGCACTCAACGCTGTACTCGCTGAACTGCTCCAGCACTGCGGCGGGAACGTGGAGTACCTCGTGCTTTATCCGGTTGGAGTAGGAGCAGACTCCCAGCTCAATGACGGCGGAGCTTCCGGAAACGGAAGTCACCGCGCCGGAGATCATGCCGCCGGTGCAGCTTTCGGCGGTGGATATCTTCACGCCGCGTTCGGAGCACTCCCGGACTATCTCCCGGGAAAGCCCTGATATACTATTATAAATGTTTTCGATGTCCATATCACATGTCAAGGTCGACGTTTCTCACGCCGTACTTGAACTGCTTCACCTCGGTTTCCCTTACAGCCTTTTCAATGAGCGGCTCGAAATCGAAGGACGCTTCCGCCGCGAGGATATCCTCCATAGTCGGGCGGGTCTTGGGGTGCTTCGGGGAAAATACCGTGCAGCAGTCCTCATAGGGGAGCGTGGACACGTCGAAAGTGTCGATGTGCCGCGCGATGTCGACTATCTCGCGCTTGTCCATGCCGATGGCCGGACGGAATACCGGGTACTCTGCGGCTGCATTGGTGCAGAATATAGCCGGGAGGGTCTGGCTTGCCACCTGGGCAACGCTCTCGCCGGTGATTATCGCACCGTAGTCGTTAGCCGCGCAGATACGGTTAGCTATCTTGACCATCAGACGGCGCATGAGCACGGTGAACAGCTCCTCGGGACAGTTGTCGCGGAGAGCCTCCTGAAGCTCGGTGAACGGAACGCAGTAGAATACGATATTGCCGCACCAGTCGGTGAGCTTCTCGCAGAGCGCCTCGACCTTCATGCGGGCGCGCTCGGAGGTGTAGGGCGGGCTGACGTAATGAATGCAGTCCACGATAAGACCGCGCTTTGCCATCATGTAGCCTGCGACCGGGCTGTCGATACCGCCGGAGAGCATGAGCAGGCTCTTTCCGGAGCTTCCGACAGGCATTCCGCCCGCGCCGGGAATGCGCAGCGCGCTTAGATAGGCTCCGTTGTCGCGTATCTCAAGGCGCACGGTGACTTCCGGCTCGTGGACGTCCACGCCGATATGCGGGAACGCGTCCAGAATGACTGCGCCGAGCTCCTGTTGTATCTCCGGAGTTTTCATCGGGAACGCCTTGTCGCTGCGCTTGGACTCCACCTTGAAAGTCTTTGCGCCCTCGAGGGCTTCGCGCAGGTACTCGGGAGCGTTCTCCGCGATAACGCTGAAATCCTTCGGGAACACTGCGCAGCGCTGTATCGCGCTGATCCCGAATATCTTCTGGAGGCGGTTTATTACTTCGTCGAGGTCAGCTCCCTCCGGGGGAGTGATGTAGATAGTGGACTGCCTGCGGTAGAACCCGAAGGTTCCGAGCTTCTTCAGGCGGCGCTTTATATTCTTCTGGAGCATGTCCTCAAATGTGGACTTGTTCAGACCTTTGAGGGCGATCTCTCCGTATTTTACAAGGATTATCTCTTTCATCTGTTCTGTTCCTTTATCATTGTTATTCGATATTATCTGCGGAATCTGGCGATCCCTGCGCTTATCCCTTCAAGCAGGGCGTCGATGTCCGCTGCGGAGGTGTCGGCGCACATGCTGACTCTTATCGCACTGTCCGCGAGCTTATCCGGGATACCGAATGCGGCGAGCACTCCGCTGGTCTTTCCGCGGGAGCAGGCAGAGCCGCTTGAAACGTAGATCTCACGTTCCTCGAGCGAGTGCAGCATGATTTCGGAGCGCACACCCTCAACGCTGAAGTTGACGATGTTGGGAACGCAGTTCTCTCCGGAATTGACGGTGATGCCGCCGAGCTTCGAAAGCCCGTCCAGCAGGCGGGACTTCAGCCCGCCGAAGTGCTCCGGAGTTCCGTGGTAAGCATTTACCGCTGCGTCAAGTCCGGCGATGAGTTCCACAGGCTCGGTGCCGCTGCGCAGGTTCTTCTGCTGACCGCCGCCGACCAGCAGCGGGGAAATGCGGATACCCTTTCTGATGTAGAGCGCGCCGATACCCTTGCTGGCGTGTATCTTGTGACCGGAAATGCTGATAAGGTCGCCGTCCAGCGGGACTTTCAGGAATCCCTGCACCGCGTCTATATGTACGATGGCCCTGGGATTCTTGCGCTTTACGAGCCTGTAAAGGCGCTTCACGTCGTTGGCGAATCCGGTTTCGTTGTTGACCGCCATGCAGGATACAAGCACGGTGTGCTCGTCGACTGCGTCAGCGAGCGCCTGGACGAAGTCCGGGTGGTCCTTGGGCGCAAGGCGCTCAACATGGAATCCGCGCTCCTCGAGCTTTGTCATGACGTTGGCGACCGAGGGGTGCTCTATCGCCGTAGTGACGATGCGGTCACCGGAGCGCCTGTAGGTTTCCGCCGCGCCGATGAGGGCGGTGTTGTTGCTCTCCGTCGCGCCGGAGGTGAACAGTATGTCACCCTCGCCGAGCTTCGCGAGCAGCGTCTTTTTTGCGGCGGCGATCACTTTTTCGGAGCGTATGCCCATTCCGTGGAGCGAGCTTGCGTTGCCGAAGCTGTTTTCCATCGCCGAAAGTATAGCGTCCGCAGCCTCCCTGCATGGCTTGGTGGTAGCGGCGCTGTCAAGATATATCATTTGTTTCTCTCCTGTGCATAGTAATGCATTTTATATACTAGTATAGTATAGCACACTTTTGTTTATTTGAACAGTCTTTTTTGAAAATTTTCACCTTGATTTCATTGTGATTACGGCGGGGTGACAAATGGTTACAAAACGGTTACAAAATCGGACGAAAAGTTACTGAAAAATTACAGAATCAGGATTTCCGGTTACAATCCTGTCATATATATTGATTTTTATTTCCCGGTGTGCTACAATATGTTCAGAAACACAAGTGACATAACGACATTTCAAGAATCATGATATATTGATCCTCCTTCATAACCAGAAGCCCCGGTAACTCCGGGGCTTCTGGTTTTCCGGGTTTTACATGAGGGTCCTGACGGAATACTCTGCGGCGGCAGCCCCGGCGCGTCTGGCTCCGGCGAAAACATGCAGTTCCGTGAGGCGGTCGCAGTCGCGGAATCTTACCATCACGCCGGTTTGGCTTTCGCGGAGGTCGCCGCAGGAAATGCGGCAGACCGGCTCGCCTGCCCGCGCCATATCCCCGGTCTGCATGAAGAATTCTCCCTCGCCGGGGAGCAGCACCTCTATTTCCAGACCGTCGCCGGTCCGCAGCCGGAAGCTGCTGTCATCTGCGGCAGTGACCGCGCCGTCCGCCGGAGCGCGCACCTCGGCGGCGGGAAGGAATTTATACCTGAGCCGGACCAGCAAACTTTCCGCGCGGACCGCGAATCCCTCGCCGCTGACGTGCCCGCCGCCGGTGTTGAGCCCGCTAAGCGGGAGCACGTCGCCGTGAGCCGGGCTGTATAGGTTACGCACTTCTTTTATCATTACATCGCCTCCGCAGTTATTTCACGATGAGGGAAACGCTGAGATTTTCCCCAAAAAAACATCACACCATGCCGCAATTATTGTTTACAATTATCCTTGAATTAAACCCGGGTATACGATATAATTATTAAGGCTTGATAATAGAAACAGAACCAAGAAAGGAAGCATATCGATCATGATAGATTGCTTTAAAAACCTGGCGATAATATTAATTTCCGCCAAACTTATGGGACTTCTTGCCAAGAAGTGCAAGGCTCCTCAGGTCGTCGGGCAGATACTTGCCGGACTGATCATAGGTCAGGCAGTGCTGGGGCTGGTCGCTGCGGACAGCTTTATAAAGACGCTGGCAGAGATCGGCGTTGTTATCCTGATGTTCTCGGCGGGGCTTGAAACCAACCTCCGCGACCTGCTCAAGACCGGACCGGTGGCGCTGTGCGTTGCGCTGGCAGGCGTGATGGTTCCACTCGCCGGCGGATTCCTGATGTACAATATCTATTGCGGCATTAATCCTGACGCTGCAATGGGTGGTAATGTCTTTAATCAGGCATTGTTCATCGGCACGATAATGACTGCGACATCGGTTTCCATCACGGTGCAGGCGCTGCGTGAGCTGGGACACCTCAAGAGCCGCATAGGCACTACGATAGTCAGCGCTGCGATAATCGATGATGTTATCGGTATCATCGTTCTGACCGTGGTCATCGGAATAGAGGGCGGCAAGGACGACAGTGGATTTGCGATAACGGGTCAGCCCATCGCCGACGTGTTCATCAAGACCGGAATGTTTATTATATTCAGCTTTGGCGTTGGATTCCTGATGTATTTTCTGTTCAAGTTCCTGGACAAGAAGTTCTACCATCAGCGCCGTATCCCGATATTCGGACTTGTGCTGTGCTTCCTGATGGCATACTGCGCTGAAACATTCTTCGGCATTGCGGATATCACAGGCGCTTACGTTGCGGGAATAATCCTGTGCAACCTCCGCGACGCGGAATATATCGCCGGAAAGATGGACATCAGTTCCTACATGCTGTTCGGACCGGTGTTCTTTGCAAGTATCGGGCTGAACATCACGTTCGACGGATTCACGCTCGACCTGCTGTGGTTCTCACTGGCGTTCGTGCTGGTAGCGCTGGTCGGGAAGATAATCGGCTGCGGTGTGGTCGCAAAGGCGTTCGGCAACAGCTGGAAGGACTCCCTCAAGGTCGGCGTGGGAATGATGACCCGCGGAGAGGTGGCGCTGATAGTTGCGAACAAGGGACTCGCGGTCGGAATGGTGGAGCAGAGGTACTTCCTGGCGGTCATTCTGCTGATCGTGGTATCCTCTATATCTGTGCCGATAATCCTCAAGCTGCTGTTCAAGGGAGAAAAGACTCCAGGCAGCGATCACCCGGACGATGGCGTCACAGAGGAAGTTCCTGCCGAGTACTGATAAAATATCGGGGGCTGCAGACAATACAGCCCCCGTTTATCATACCTGTGATCGTGTAAATAGAAAGATCCCCGCCGGGCGGCTTACTAAGCCAATCGGCGGGGATTTAAATCTGGAGCTGGGAATGGGACTCGAACCCACGACCTGCGCATTACGAATGCGCTGCTCTACCAACTGAGCTATACCAGCGAAAATTTGTAAAAACACTTGCATTATGAATGAGTGTATGGTATAATAAACATATATGCAGTGATCATCGAAGCGATGACTTTATCATTATATACTGAAAATCAGGATTTGTCAAGTCCAAAAGAGGTGTTTTTTATAAATTCGGGCAAAAAAATCGTTCGCGTGGCGGGAATAATCATTGCAGCGCTCCTTGGGGCGTTGTTCCTGCTGATGGTGATATCCGCGGCTGCGTTCGGCTCTGCCGGGACAGTGGGCGTGTTCGGATTCAATCTTTTTATATGCGACAGCAGCGATTATGAGAGCGTTCCCGCAGGGAGCGCGGTTATCTCGACCTCCTGCGCGCCGTATGACCTTGAGGAGGGTAACCTCGTCCTTTACACCACTGATCCCGAGGATAAAAACGCGCCGCTTGCCATGGGGTACTACACCGATTTCAAGATGACCGACGGAATTTACTACCTTCAGCTTGAAAACAACGGCGACAGCACGGTCATCAGCGAGGACGCCCTTATCGGGAAAGCCGGTTGGTGCAGCCCGTTCCTTGGAGCTTTCATCAGATTTACGCGCTCACCTTGGGGAGTTCTTGTTATGGCGGTCATTCCCTGCGCGCTGCTTATCCTGTTCGATATCCTCCGTGTAAAAACCCACGAAAAGCCCATACCGGAGGTAATTCCACAGGTCAAGAATCAGGACGACAGACCCACCCCGCAGATCACGGTAGGCGAAAGCGGCAGCGCCTCCTATAGCAGGAACCCAAGCGGCAGACCTGCTGTCAGCGCTGACAGCGTGCTCTTCACGTTCCCCGCTGCCAAGCAGCATTCCGAACCCAGGAACGTCACATCGGCGCCAACGATGTCCGACGCGGACGTGCTCTCGCTGCTTAACGCCCCCTCCGGAAAGTCTGCGGCTAAACCAGTGCAGTCAACTCCCGAACCTTCCCGCCAGGCTTCGCCGCTGTTCACTCTCCCTGCTGACAGGGCGGCAGCTCCTGAAAAGCCTACGCTCCCGGCTCCGGTCGCCGCAAAGCGGTACATAGATAATACCACTGCACCTTCTGTCAAGCCGTCCGCGCCGGGAAATGCCGGACGTTCTTCGCCGGCTGAACCGGTCAAATCAGCCGGACCCACCGAGTTGACATCGTCAACCGGTGCTGTTTCCGCAGCCGCGCCGGCTGCCGCTTCCCGCGTCAGTGAAAAAACTGCGGAGATACCGTCAGTTACCAAGCCGCAGAAAAACCAGCGTCCGGACGCATTCTTCGCTCAGTCTGACGCGCCGCAGATCGGCAGAGGACTCGCCGGCAGACAGAACAAGTCGGCAAGCCGGTCGATAATCGACCTTGAGGACGCGCTTGCAGCAGCGCCGTCCCGGACCGCGCGTCCGGAAAGCCGCCGCAGCGCCGATATCCTCGCCGCAAAGAACCGTAGCGACCTCATTACAGAGGACGACGATTCACGGGATAAGTCCCGCTATGAGGTAGACGATATCCTCGCGGGGATCGAAAAACGCCATAAGTAGTAATTTTATCTCATAATTAAGGAGCGGCTATGAAAAAGCCATACTCTATCACAGATGTTGCCCTTGCAGTCATACGCGTGTGCCTTGTTCTGGGTATATTCATATCGCTGTTCAATTTCTATATTCATACTAAGCAGGATCCCAGGATAGTAGTGCGGATACCTCCGGCGGAAACGGCCGCCGAATCGCAGGAATACGCGGCTGGATCGACTGGGTCTGAAACGCTTTCAGGGGCAGTCCACGCAGAACCCACGGATATTTCAGAACCGGAAGAAACTGCGAATATCGTCGAAAGTCAGGGCGCTATGTCTTATGACAGGATATCCGGAGAAAATGCAGCTCCGCCCGTGATATCCACAGACTCGGCTGAAAGCTCCCCGGCGACTGCGCCGCCCGCTGAAACGGATCATTCAGCCGCGCAGGCGACCGTGGAAATTCAGGACGGCGCTTCCGGGCTGATAAATATAAACACGGCTCCGGCAAGCGAACTCATCAGACTGAATGGGATAGGAGAGGTAAAAGCCGCCGCGATCGTTGAATACCGCCGCACCAACGGAGTATTCCGGAGGATAGAAGATATACTGAATGTCAGCGGGATAGGTGAAAAGACTTTCGAAAAGATCCGCGACGAGATAACAGTATAGTTACGTTAAATAAGCAGAACCATACAGCCGCCAGACCTTAAAAGGATATGGCGGCTTTTGTTTTGTACTTTACAGAATGGATTTGAATCGTTACGCCACCTTACAGAATCGTAATACGGCACTTCCTTAGTGATATGTTTCAAATAAGCTATTGACACGACCGATATTTTAGGGTATAATTAACATTAAGTTGGCAGAATATCATCTGTCACTTGGTTAATAAAGGTAATTGAGGAATATACTATTTTCAGGAGGTCAGTCAGATGTCAGACTATATAAGACGACTCCCCGTATACCTGCTGCTGGACTGCTCGGGTTCAATGTCGGGCGAGCCGATAGAGGCTGTAAAGCAGGGAATCAAGGCGCTTTTAAACGAACTTAAGGGCGACCCGCAGGCTCTCGAAACAGCCTGCCTTTCAGTGATAACATTCAACAGCACAGCCCGGCAGATATCTCCGCTGACGGAGCTTATGCTTTTCAAGGAGCCGGAGCTCACCGCAGGCGGCGCAACAGCCCTCGGCGGAGCTCTGCATGTACTCGCGGACTGTATCCGTTCAGAGGTGCGCACCTCCACTGCAACGCAGAAGGGCGACTGGAAGCCGCTGGTGTTCCTGCTCACTGACGGGGCGCCCACGGATAACCTTGACGAGGGGATCGAGGCTCTCAAGTCCGTTTCAACGGGCAATATCATCGCGTGCGCAGCCGGTGCCAACGCCAACACCAGCACACTGCGCAAGATAACCAACAACGTCCTGATGATGAACAATCTTACCGCCGGCGACCTTGCCGCGTTCTTCGCGTGGGTATCCGGCTCGATAAAGGCGTCCTCCAAGAGCATTGACGCAAAGCCCGGAGAGGCTATACAGCTTCCGCCTCCTCCCCAGGGATTTGTTATCGTTCCCTGATAGGGGGTATTATGAACGACGAAGAGATCAGGCAGGAGCCTGATGTGCTGAACCGCTCCGCTGAACCGACTGAACAGCCCGGCGTTGCTGATAAGGCTGCGCCAGGAGAGTTACCGTTGCCTGCTGACGGACCGGAAGCAAAGGACCCGTCCGCAGCCACGCCGGAAGCCCAGGAAACTCCGGAAGCGCCCGCTGCGCCGGGAGCAGCTCCCGGACAGCCTGCTCCGGAGGGAGCCAGGCCGGAAGCGCCGAAGCTTTCCGACCGGGAGGTCATGCAGCACACAGCGTCCATCTGGCGCTACAGGACCGTAATCGAGGACGGAACGGAGCTCCATACCGAGTTCCACAGCAAGTATGCCAGAACCGGAAGGTGCTCCGTCATTGGAGCGAGGGTCCGCGGAAAGAAGCACAAGCACGAGGGCACGAACTGCGACGACTGGTTCGAAACCGCCGAATCGGCGGGCTGCCTGATAGCTGTGGTGTCTGACGGAGCAGGTTCCAGACCGCTCTCGCGCATAGGGGCGAGGGTGAGCTGCGAGGGCGCGGTCGAATACCTCAGAGGTGCGGTTTCCGGGCTGTTCGAAAAGCAGCCGGAGCTGCGTGACAAGCTCTCCGGAGATATGTCCGGAGCCGATTTCATGTCGGCGTGCGGACAGATGGCTCCGCTGATACAGAATGCCGCCCGCGCGGGATTTGACGCGGTCATAAGGAAGCTCGGGAGCATCTATTCCGACCCGGCTTACATTGCGAGCCTTGGCAGGAATCCTACCCTTGCCGATATGGCGGGGACGTTCCTTGCTGCTGTGGTCGTTCCGCTGGAGATAAACGGGCAGCGCGAGAATTTCGTGCTTTCCGCGCAGATAGGCGACGGCTGTATCTGCGCCATCGACAGGAACGCCGGACATGAGAGCTGCTTCAAGCTGCTCGGCGAGGCTGACAGCGGCGCGTATTCCGGGGAAACTGACTTCCTGTCGGCGAAAACGGTGTCCGAGGGCGTGATCGCCCGCAAGACCCGAATAAGCCGCGGAAAGTCAGACATCATAATGCTGATGAGCGACGGCGTTGCCGACGATTACTTCCCGGCACAGCCGCAGATGAAACGGCTGGTCCTTGACCTCATGCTCAACGGGATCCTTCCCGTTCCGGGGGGAAAGGCTGACCCGCTTCCGCCGGAGCCGGTACGGTTCCCGTCGGTCAGCCCGGATCAGCGTCCGGTCGCCATACAGTACGCAAAGCAGCTGCTAAATGACGGCGAGGACGCCGACGCGCTCTGGGACAGGCGCGGGGAGCTTGCTCCCTGGTCGCTGGATTCCTGGGGAGGGTTCATCGGGAAGCGCCCGCAGGATAAGCTGCTTACCTGGCTCGACAACTACAACGAGCGCGGCAGCTTTGACGACCGCACGCTCGTTGTCCTTGACCTGAACACAGACGACTAAGGACGCGTGAATAAAACAACGGAAAAGAAAGGCTGACGGGAATATGAACAGCGGTCAGATAGTGACTGCGGTGCTGGAGGAGGGCTCGCCGCTTGGCGGCACGCTTGATTTCGTGGTGGACGCGAACGCGCCCCGGGGCGGAATGAAGCACACGTTCTTCACACCGGACAAGAAATACGCGGTTCAGTTCTTCAATGACCCGCGCGACGGGCAGAACCCGAATATCCAGGATCGCATACGCACCATCGTTAGCATATATAACCCCACTCTTTCGGAGCAGGCGGGAGGCGCGCTCGGCAACACCGAAAAGACCGCGGAGTACTTCCGCAGCCGATTCTGCTGGCCTGTCGCGATAGTCAGCCAGCCGGAGTTCGGGATAGTCTGCCCGACGTATCCGCAGAAGTTCTTCTTCGGCGGGGGCGCTTCCGCTAACGGACTGAACCTGAAGGGCAAGGACAAGAAAAGCAACTGGTTCACCGGCAGGCTTAGGAAGTACATAGCGCCGGAGGAAAAGGGCGATTTCCGCACCATGCTCGGCGCTGCCATCTGCCTTTCCAGGAGCATTCGGAGAATGCACCAGGCGGGGCTTGCGCACTCCGACCTTTCCTGCAATAATGTGCTCATCGACCCCAGGACAGGCTCGACTGTCGTTATCGACATAGATTCGCTGGTGGTCCCGGGGAAGTATCCCCCGGAGGTCTGCGGCACTACCGGCTACATAGCCCCGGAGGTGCTTGCAACCCTCGAGTACGACTACAACGACCCGCGGCGCTGTCTGCCCTGCGCAGCGACAGACCTGCACGCGCTGCCGGTGCTTATTTACGAATACCTCTTTCTTCGCCACCCCTTAAAGGGACCGAAGATACACAGCGCCAATTCCGCCGAGGAGGACGACTACCTCGCGATGGGACCGGAGGCGCTGTTCATAGAAGACCCCAACGACAGGAGCAACCGCCCGCCGGACCTGAATGTGACGATACAGTCGCTTTCAAAGGGACTGGAGCAGCTGTTCCTGAAGGCGTTCGTGGACGGGCTGCACGACCCCTCACAGCGCCCCACCGCGATGGAATGGGAGCGGGAGCTCCTGCGCGCGTGGGACAGGCTGGCGAGGTGCGACAACCCCGGCTGCGAGAAAAAGTGGTTTATCCTCAGAGATGAGAACAGACCAGTATGCCCCTTCTGCGGAACACGCCTCCGGGACAGGGTGATCAGGCTCGGCTTCAAGAGCATGATGAGGGGCAGGAACGGCGTCTACCGCGACAACGGAGAGGCTATCGCATACGATGGCATGCCGCTGTACGACTGGCACGTCAGTTCCACTGTCCACAATGATGAAAAGGCGGGCACCGATATGCGGGCGTATATTTGCAGGCATAACGGAATGTGGCTGCTCGTCAACAACGGGGTGGAGGGCATGACCTCTCCCTCCGGAAGGCTTGTCCCGAAAGGGCAGGCTGTAGAGCTAAGGGACGGCGCAGTGTTCCGCATGACAAACCGTGATGACGGTCTGCTGTGCGAGGTCACTGTTTACTAGTCCGTTGGGATACGCTGAATAAACCGACCCTTAAGTGCGCTCGTTTTAGCGGCGCGGTTTTGTTTCGTTCTGCGTTTCTCCAGTGATTTCTTTTGAAAGAAAGGGAAAAGTTATGAAGCAGTTTGGTTTGACAGACAAGCAGGCGGAGGAGTCGCGGCAGAAATACGGCGACAACAGCATGACCGAGCAGGCTTCCGAGAGCTTCTGGGATAAGCTCAAGGGCAACCTCGGCGACCCGATGATAAAGATACTCATCGTCGCTCTGCTGATAAACGTCGTTCTGGCAGTACTGGGCGGCGTTGGCATCATCAAGGAGGGCGCTCCGGAGTGGTACGAGCCGCTTGGTATTTTCGTTGCTATCGCGCTTGCGACGCTGGTTTCCACATTCTCCGAGTACAGGAACGAGAACGCGTTCCAGAAGCTCCAGGAGGAAGCCTCCCGCATCATGTGCAAGGTCTACCGCAACGGCGAGATAGCCGAGGTAGCCATCAATGATATCGTAGTCGGCGACGCTATCCTGTTACAGTCCGGCGATAAGGTCCCCGCTGACGGTATCATCATCGACGGCGACATCAAGGTCGACCAGTCCGTACTGAACGGAGAGAGCCGCGAGGCTAAGAAACTCGCAGTCCCCGAGGGCTGGACAGACACTGACGAGAGCCTTAATTTCGACAACGAACACAAGGTTTTCCGCGGAAGCGTGGTATGTTCCGGCAACGCGGTGATGGAAGTCACCGTAGTCGGCGATAAGTCCGTATACGGTAAGATAGCGAGCGAGCTCCAGACTGACGACGACCGCGAAACTCCCCTCAAGGTCAAGCTCGGAAAGCTTGCCGACGGCATAAGCAAGTTCGGCTATATCGGCGGTATCGCCATCGCAGTCGCTATGCTCGTCAAGACCCTGTTCATGGGCGAGGGCGGCATTGAGGCGTTCCTGTTCGCCGAGGGCGTATTCCAGTGGGCGGCTCTGCTGGAGGCTGTTATCCAGTCGGTAATGCTCGCGGTAATCATCATCGTAATGGCTGTCCCGGAGGGACTTCCGCTGATGATAGCGATAGTTTCCGCGCAGAACATGGGAAAGATGCTCAAGGACAACGTCCTTGTAAGAAAGGTCGCAGGTATCGAAACCGCAGGCTCCCTGAATATCCTGTTCTCCGATAAGACCGGCACCATCACCAAGGGCAAGCTCGAGGCGGTAACGTTCATCGACGGCGCCCTCAATGAATCCAAGAAGTTCGACGACATCGGCGGAAAGCTGAAGGACATTCTGTCGCTGTCTATCCATAAGAACACGCTCTCCGTCGTTTCCGGCGAGGGCAAGGATATGAAGGTCATCGGCGGCAACGCCACCGAGCGTGCTATACTCGGCTTTGCGGCTGGTACGGCATGTTCCGCGGACGTCAGGGCGGTGGGCAATATCCCGTTCAACTCCACAAACAAGTACTCCGCGACCCAGGTGACCGGCGACTACGACCTGACGCTCATCAAGGGCGCGCCCGAGAAGATACTCCAGAGATGCTCGCAGTACTGGGACGTTAACGGCGAGAAGAAGCCGTTCGACATGACCCAGCTCAACAAGCAGATAGACGAGCTTGCAAACCGCGCTATCCGCGTGCTGGCTATCGCCACCACGGAGGACGCCCTCGGCGAGGACGCGCTCCCGGACAGCAGCAACTGGACGCTGGTAGGCGTTGTGGGTATCCGCGACGAGGTACGTCCGGAATCCGTGACTGCTATCGCTGAAGTTAAGGGCGCAGGCGTGCAGGTAGTCATGATAACCGGCGACCGCAAGGAAACTGCAGTTGCCATCGCAAAGGACGCTGGTCTGCTCGAAAAGGACACCGACGTAGTGCTGACCTCCGACGAGCTTGCAAAGCTCTCCGACGAGGAGATAAAGAAGATGCTCCCGAATATCCGCGTTATCGCGAGGGCGCTGCCCTCCGACAAGAGCCGCCTGGTACGCCTTGCGCAGGAGCTTGACCTGGTTGCCGGCATGACCGGCGACGGCGTCAACGACTCCCCGGCGCTCAAGAAAGCGGACGTCGGCTTCGCGATGGGCGGCGGTACGGAAGTCGCAAAGGAAGCTTCCGACATCGTTATCCTGGACGACAACTTCAACTCCATCGACCGCGCTATCCTCTACGGAAGAACGATATTCAACTCCATCAGGAAGTTCATCGTATTCCAGCTCACCATCAACGTTTCTGCGGTGCTGATAAGCTTTATCTGCCCGCTCATCGGACTTGACAACCCGCTGTCCGTTATCCAGATACTGTGGGTCAACCTCGTAATGGATACGCTGGCGGCTCTGGCATTCGGCGGCGAGCCGGCTCTCTCCAGATTCATGCACGAGAAGCCCAAGCGCAGAACCGAACAGATAATCAGCAAGAACATGATGTCCCAGATAATCACCGGCGCAGGCTGGACGTTCATTATCTCCCTCGCGCTGCTGGTACTCGGCAGCTTTGACGCCGATCCGGCTGTCCCGGGCGTAAGCTTCCTCGAAAGCTGGGGATTCCTCCGTCAGAACACCCTTGAGGGCGAAACTCACATGTTCCTGCACACCGCGTATTTCGCATTCTTCATCTTCATCGCAGTGTTCAACGCGTTCAACGCAAGGACCGACCGTGCGAACCTGTTCGACAACCTCGGCAAGAACAAGGGATTCCTTACGGTATTCGGCATTATCGCGGTAGTTCAGATACTCATGACCTACCTCGGCGGCGCTATCCTAAGCGGCTACGGTCTGAATGCTATCGAGTGGCTGATGGTGCTTGTGATGGCTATTTCCATTATCCCTGTCGACCTCATCAGAAAGGGTATCGTCAGGGCAGTATCCAATAAGTAAGACTGGAATATTCCCGGCAGTCCCGCGTTGCGCGGGGCTGTAACGGGCAACATATGCATTTAAAGGAGGAAAACAAAATGGCAGTAAATCTTTCTAAGGGTCAGCGCGTAAGCCTTGACAAGTCCGTAACACTGGCAAGGATAGGTCTTGGCTGGGACACCAACAAGTACGACGGCGGCAGCGATTTCGACCTGGACGCGAGCGTGTTCCTTCTGGGGGCGAACGGAAAGGTCCTCCGCGACGAGGATTTCGTATTCTATAACAATCTCAACGGCAGAAACGGCGCAGTAGTCCACACCGGCGATAACCGTACCGGCGAGGGCGACGGCGACGACGAGGCTATCATCATCGACTTCACGAAGATACCTCCGGAGATCGAGAAGATCGCAGTTACCGTAACCATTTTCGACGCGCAGAGCCGCAATCAGAACTTCGGTCAGGTATCCAACGCGTATGTAAGAGTAGTGAAGATCGACAACCCCGACGATGTTAACGGCGAGGAAGTTATACATTTCGACCTGATGGAGGAATTCTCCATCGAAACAGCGCTGGTAGTATGCGAGATCTACCGCTACAACGGCGACTGGAAGTTCAACGCAGTAGCAGCGGGCTATCAGGGCGGACTTGAGGCGCTCTGCCGCGCTTACGGCGTCAACGTTTAAACAATACCGGTCAGGAGGGAAGCGGCTTGTCAGCTCTGTCAGATATCATAGCAAATACCCCGGCGGGGGGGACAGCCGCGCTCCCGGCGGGTGAGTACGAGGGACCTGTCGTTATAGATAAGCCCGTTACCCTCCGCGGAAACGGCGCGACCGTGTGGGCAAAGCACGGCAGCGTTATAGAGGTGCGCTCGCAGGGCGTTACCCTTGAGGGGCTGCGCGTTGAGATAACAGAGGGCGCTCTCTCCGAGCCAGCGATAACGGCTAAGTTTCCGGTCGGCATCCGGGACGTCGAGGTGCTGGGAACGGTTTCCGGCTTCGGCGCGGAGGACGGCGAGTGCGGTATCCCACGGGCGCTCCAGCTCGGGGAGCTTTCCCCGTCGGAGGAGAACAGCTTCCGGCTGACGGTGGATATCCCGGCTCCGGCGAGAATTATCTGCACCGCTTCCGGTGTGCGGTTCGAGCCGCAGCAGCTTCCGGCAGGCAGGACAGATGTAACGCTGTATGTCAGCGGGAGCGGTTCCGCTTCGCTGGTGTATTCGGAGGTCCTGCTGGAATCACAGTTCCGCCGAAGGATATACCTAAGCGGAAGATTCACGGCGAACGCTCCGGCGGTCAGGGACAGAACCATCTACGAATCTCCGCAGATATCCAGGGATACAGCGCAGGCGCTACCGGCTCCCGCTCCCGTACCGGCGAAGCAGGAAGCGGCGGACGTCATCTCCGATGTAGGCTCGGCTCCGCTGCCGGACGGGCAGCCGCTGGAGCTTAAAAAGGGACAGCGCGTCCCGGCTGCCGGGCATGTTTCCGGGAGGGTAGATGTGTACCTCACCGGGCAGCGGCTCGGCGACGCAGATATCGACCCCTACGTTTT